>CAYJBK010000131.1:0-3672 GCA_964368365.1 uncultured Candidatus Saccharibacteria bacterium | reverse complement strand
TATATAAAGGCCTATATAAATGCAAATTATCTAGGCTTTGCCTGCTCCTTTCCTTTCCGACGCCCCAGAACCTCGGAAACACCCAGGAGGAGCACCGAGATGCCTCCATATAGCCAAGCCAGCATCTGCGCGAATACGTGTAGCTCGACGAGCGGAAGGGATACGAATCCTCCATTGATACCTATATTAGGCACGATGAGCATCAGGAGCGTGGCGATGATGCCATACCAGAGAGTGAACCATCCCCATCGTTTGAATGTCGCTCGACTCGTGAAGAACGCGAGGATGGACGCGCCCAATAGAGCTATTGAGAAAGGCAGGAGTGTAACTCCATACGGATAACCGTAGGGCGATGAGCAAAAAGAACCGTTTGCCGTATGGTACGGGAAGCAAACACCGAACAGAGTAGGATTATCGAGGAACAGCGCCATAGCCAGGAAAGATGCACTTCCAATGATGAAGGATGTTCTATGGTAGGTACTCATTTTTACTATTCTCTAGCGCATTGATACACGTAGCAATGGCCGCAGCTCGCTCAGGGGGGATAGTCTTAACGTGCGCTTGGACGTACTTTCGTATTTTAGAGACCCACTTCTGAAATTTGGCGTTGTTCCTCCCTTGTAGCTCGATATTTCTAATGACAAGTCCGAGATAGAGCCGCGCGAATATTGTAGGCACACGTCCTATCTCCTTCTTGCAAATACCTATAGCATCCTTGCGTGTTAATTTGTCAGCTATTTTCGCATCGACTGTGCCGTCGCCGTCTACATCAAGCAATAGCTGGCCAATATCTGTGTCCGAGAGAGATATCGTGGCTTCGGTTGAAGATGATACTGGAAGATTCTTGAATTCTTTGAAGATTTGACCACTTTCATTCGAGAAAGTCAGCCCAAACGTTCCACCTCCGGTTCCTTCTATGGCAAGATCGTATGTTCCTGTCTTCGGAAGAACAAGATATTTCCCCTCACCGCCCAGCTGGACACTACTACCCGAGATCTCCTCTTTCACGTACATCAAGTCACTACCTGGGATCGAGAATATCCCCGTCTCATTTCCCGTCGGGTCTTTCGCAGAAAGAATCGCAGGTGAGTGCACTCCAATCAATGTGCTTCCAGTATCGGTTGTTGGCTTTTGCGAGAAAAACAAATTCTCTTCTTGCGGTTCTTCGAATCCAAACAGATTACCTATGTAAGAGTGGATGAACGGGCTTTCTGTTATGTCGAGATGCTTTCTATTTTCCTTGCCGGTCGGTCTTGCTGCAAGTGCAGCTAAATCGAAATACTTCCCCTTCCCCTGCAGCAACGCACTCGAAGTCACAACCGTCTCATCCCCATCATTTAATATGCGTGGACCATATTCAATCACCGGTCGCGTACAGAAGAGCGGATTCTCCGGACATGGGCCATTAATCGTGGAGTAGGAAGCACTAGTGATGGTCGGCTGACCCCAGCCTGCTATCTCATGCACCTCTACGCCAGTTGGAGCTGTCCATGCATCTAGAACGGCGTGCGTCGCTTCCGTCTTCTGAACCAGGACGGGCGAAAGTGGCAGTGGGGTACCAGTGTCACTAGCGGATGGCACGGGACGGGACACCGGATCATTCAGCTCGAAGCTCCTGGTCTCCGACGCAGAATCGAGGGTTGTGCCGAATCTCGTTACAAATCCGTCGGTCTTGCCGCCAGCAACGAAACTCGCGAGCGGCATCGGTCCTTCTTCGAAATATGCACTGGACGGTGCGAGCGCGTACGCGCCAGGAAGCGTGGTGATGGTCGCACGAAGCACCGGAGCCGGAACAATAAAGTTAAGGAGCTTATCCCGCCCATGCAGGAGACTGAATAACCCCTTAGGCGTTCCCGCTTGCGGCGATGCGATAAGAATTACCTTATCCACGAGATGCGCCTTCCCCTCCTCCTCGAGCCGCACCATGAGTGCCTTCGCCACTAGGCCGCCATTCGAATGCGCAACGATAGCTACTTTCCCGTTCTGGGAAGACGCCGCGAGTTCTTCCACAACGGCTTCCAGATACTCACGAGATCCATTCTCTTTAAGTGCGCCGTTATCGACTACATCGAACACGTCATAGCGCCAGTCATATGGATACCCCTTCCAGTCCGCTATTTTCCCTTCCGTCTTGAGTCCATCGAGGTACTCCATGAACTTCTTATGCACCGCAAAACCGAACGGAAGGCCGAGAATAGAGTCGACGATATCGCGCGTATAGACCGTGAGCGGACTCGTGCCGTCCGGAAGTAACGCAAGATCACGCACGTCATCGCTGCCGTTCGGCTCCCATAGCCGGCGCTCATCTCCATCTACTTCTTTGGCGTACAACCGACTCGCCGTGAACCCTGGAATGAACAGGACATTCGATGCCCCGCTCACGACACCTTCAACCACTTCTATCTCAAGAATGTCGTACATGACCGGGAGTTGAGGAGCACTGTCCTCGTTCTCTTTTCCGTACTCAATAAAGCTCCTGAAGGGCTCAAGCGGGAATGATGCCACCGGACAGAGTTCTCCTTGTGTGCCGGCACACAAGTCAGCTGCCGTAAGTCCAGGAACGGTCCCATCATCGGTTCGCTCATATGTCGCACTGAGCGTAATGACGTACTTGCCTGGAGCATCGAATCGCATGGCAAGATCAGGAGTCTCGCCATGCGGAACAGGCGTCGAAGCGATGCGAGTGCTCGCACCCAATTCCCCCCGGAACACATCGAGCGTAAGTGTCGCCGATTCAAAGATAGGATTGAACGGAACCACATGGCCGCTATATGGTGCAAATGGATCAACCGGATGAACCGTATACGACCAGGTGAGATTCCCATCGACTCCGGTCTGAAGCTGCCTCGGTACATCGGTGTGCAGCGGAACCTCGTTCCATGCCGCGGTCACCTCGAACAGAGTAGCTGCTTCACGCACATGTTCTCTTCCTTCAAAGAAGGGATTCGGAATCACGAGAGTGCTCCCATCGTCCTGAAGACAGTGCTGATTAAAGTCCGCATCATACACACAGGGCTCTTCAGGTGTTTGCGCGAAAGCGTGAGCGGGAAATTGCGAGAACACGGTTGCGAGAATTAAGACAAGGGTCAGGGATTTTTTCATTGCCCGTATCCTAACCAAGCAGAGATAAAATAATTCTAAAATCTTTGCCCCTTTTCGAACGTATCTGTTGATAACTCTCCGTGCCTCACCATGGGTGAATACGAAAACGCCCCAGCAAGCTGGGGCGTTTTCGTATTCAGAACCGTTCGTTAGTCGTTCTCAGTCTCGAAGTCCTGCACACTCGACGTTGCGGTGTTACCCGCCTTGTCGGTTGCAACGATGATGAAGAAGTATTCCGTATCTTCATCGAGGTCTTCGAGGGTAAGCTCGTGCTTGAGATTGAAGCTGGAAATGGTCTCCTTCTCCGCGTCATCAAGATCAACGTCCTCGTCGAGGCCGTACCAGACGACCGCTTTCGTGCGCTCATTGGTCTCCCATGAAATCACAGCGGACTCATGGGTAATGTCATCGGTATCGATGTCCGAGATACCCGGAGCCCTCGTATCAGTCGAAGTTGCCGTTGAGGTACCATTCCTCCAGTCACCGTCTATCTTCTTGAAGATTCCCTCCGGAACCTTCCCGCACGCAGAGAGGTCTATTGAAGCATTGCCGAGGCGCTTCTTAGCCTGG
>CAYJBK010000130.1:1314-3683 GCA_964368365.1 uncultured Candidatus Saccharibacteria bacterium | reverse complement strand
CCCAGACCTTAAATGAGTCAGTAGTACCGTTGGCAGAAAAAACGGCAGAAACTTTTGCTCCGTACGTTGTAGCCCACGCCATAGCGCATCCAGCAGGAACTTCATAGGTTACGCCCGATGGCGCGGCACTGTTTTTACAAATCGCTACTCCATACGCGGACCACTGAGAAAATGTGAGGATATAATTGCCTGGTACGCTTGGTCTAAAGACCCCCGTGGTTGGTGTAAAATCAGAAGACGGCACAGCAAACTCTCCTGGCACGCGATCTATTTCTCGAGTAAAGTTGCTGCCTGGTATGGCACCAAAATCGTTCCACCCAGAAACGCCAGTCACACTCGTACTGCTCGCATACGCAAAAAACGCCGGCCCGTCAGTCCCCGCGGTGGTAGAGGTGGCACTGCTTGCAATCCAGTTGGTACCATTGAATGTTTCTGTTTGTTTCAGTTCTGTATTGTATATCTGGAGACCCGTGAGTGAAGGGTTAGCTATACCTTCTGCAGTCAGCGTATTTCTTTGTGTTGTGGTAACACGAGGAAGAAGGAGGCCGCCTCCAGCACCGGTAGGCTGTGCATCCCCTACTTCGAGTGAGGCTTTGACGTTTGGTGTGCCGGTGCCTCCTACTTTCAGTGCACCGGCTTTGGTTTGGGGGGAAGTTGTGGCGTTTAGGGGTTCGGGGGTGTTGTTGAGGGGGGGAGCGGAGGGAGCCGCCCGAGCATGTGCTACTCCAAGACCCACCACCAGAAGCAGTGTGACGAGAAGAAGTCTATTGGACCTGGAGTGCTCGGTAGACATGTGCTTTCTATTGGCTCGCCCCGCTACCCATGACGATAATAAAGCGTGCCTTGATGGGAATGGGCTCTTGTGTAATATCGCCATCCAAAAAGCTTTCAGCCGCACCCACCTGTACCACCATCTTTGGGATTGGGGTAAATGTTCCTGTACCAATTCCCTCGATTTTAGTCGTCTTGTCGAAGGAAACTTTGATTTTTCGAGTTACTGTTGGTATCGGAGAATCTTGCACATTTCGGGCACGATACGTCTCGAGATCCGCTATCGGAGCGCTGATAACAAACCCGTCCGGAGCCACTGATTCAATCTGACCCGCCACTGACTTATTACTTTCTGCGTAGTAGTCAGCGTACGCAGAAATAGTTTGCTTGACGGTCAATCCTGCTGGGGTTGAAATCAAGCTGGCAACATGTCCCCCGAGAACATACAGCTGGTATTGCTGATACCCCACAACCAGAAAAATGGCCACCAAAAGCACCGAATGAATTTTTACATTTTTTTCCATATATTAATTTTTCTTACAAGCCAGTAACTGCACATACGGTGCGTTCGTTCCCGCAACGGGCCCCGCAGGACTCTGCGTAACACTTGCCACCGTTACCGCATTTGTGATGTCAATCTTCGGCAAGGGCGTGCCGCCGAGGGGGGTACCGATAGGAGTGTTGTAATAGTTATCTTCCATCTGCGTACTATCGGCATGGTACGTATTCTCCATTCCCAAAACATCGGAGGTGCCCTGGTCGGCGTTATACGGCCCAAACCAATGATTGTATGTTTTCGTGTATGTCAACGCGGGCACCGTGAGAGTATTGAGTGCGAGGCCCGGAATAGGGTGCGAGTGCTGCCCTGTGGACCGGTTTTCAAGATCACCGAGCCGTGTGAATGTTCCTGTAGGAAGCTGGCCCACAGATGCAGCTGATCTTTCTGAACCCACCACGTAGAGGCCCTGCATATCAATGGTCCCGTTCTGGCCATTCATTAGAGTCCAGCCAGTGGGACACGTCGTGCGGTTGAAAAACTGCACAGCCCCAGCAGGTAAATCAACTTTTGTTCCGAGCTCTTCTCTCGTTACGTTCACCGGCGTGCCTACTCGACTCCCAGAGAAGTACGTGTAATGCGTTGCACCGCCGCGGACAAACTGACCACTCCCGAGATACACATAGAGCTTGAAATAATCACTTGTGCCATTGGCATCAAACACGGCGACCACTCGACCGCCATAGGTTGTACCCCACCCCATGGCGCATCCCTGAGGAACAGAAGCGGGAGCGCTCGTGACAGTAGGCACAACAGGCGGGACGGCACCATTCTTGCAGATAGCTGCCCCCTGGGCGTGCCACTGCATAAACGAAAGAACGTATTTCCCCGGCGCACTCGGCTTCCAAACGCCCGTCGTAGAAGTAAAATCTCCGGGTGGCATCGCAAATTCGCCTGCAGCAAAACTCGCCCGTGGAGTAAAGTCGCCCATACCGCCGAGATCATTCCAGCCAACAGCTCCATTGGCTGGATCTGTGCTGAGGTATACAAAAAACGCCGGCCCGTCAGTCCCCGCGGTGGTAGAGGTGGCACTGCTTGCAAT
>CAYJBK010000130.1:0-1214 GCA_964368365.1 uncultured Candidatus Saccharibacteria bacterium | reverse complement strand
CGTTTGGTGTGCCGGTGCCTCCTACTTTCAGTGCACCGGCTTTGGTTTGGGGGGAGGCGGATATGGTGAGGGGAGCATCCGAGTTATTCCCCGGAGGGGAATCTGTTTGCGCAGGGCTAAAAGCGCTGACCACCTGCGCTAGACCCAAGCCGATCACGAGCATCAGGGTGAGAAGAAGTGATCTTTCTATTTTTTTAAGGAATGTGGGCATTGAATTATATTAATTTCTCTGACAGGCAAGCAGCTGAACATACGGAGCATTTGTTCCCGTGCTAACTCCTCCAGAGCCAGTGGTATTTTGAATGGTCGTACCACCGGTAATAGCGGCGCTACTCGTCAGATTTGAGTAAGCATAAATCGTTGAGCCGCTAGCCGCAGACGCGATACGAACATCAGCTCTATAGTTTTCAAAACCGTGTGAGGGAATATTGGTGGAATTTCCATGATTGAATCTGGGGCGGAGATAGCGCAAGGCTGGCATGATCAACGTATTTACGTTCAGAGCCGGGATAGTATGCTCGTGCGCTCCTGTTGCTCGGTTCTGAAGAGGTGATAATCGTGTAATTCCCGCCGGGGACTGCCCAACCGAGGATCCCGTTGACGCGACGACATACATGCCCAGCATGTTTGGGACACCCGCAACAGATCCATCCATGGCGAGCCAACCCGGAGGACACAGGGTACGGTTATTAAAAAACATGACCATGCGATCGGGCGTTGTAACGTCAAGCAAATACGAACGAGGAACTTCGGTTGCAGGACTTCCTACACGAGTACCTGAAAAAAAAGAGTAATGAGTCGGGCCGCCACGCACAATCTGATTGCTATTCGAATATCCCCACAGCTGAAAAGAGTCACCCGCGCCATTGGCATCAAAAACTGCAAAAACTTTTGCCCCTTGAGTTGTGGCCCATCCCTTGGCACATCCCCCTGGTGCTCCCGCTGGGTCTGCTCCATTTTTACAGATAAACAGCCCATACAATGTCCAGTTACTTGCCGTCAGAAGATATTTCCCAGGAACTGTCGGCGTGAAGATACCCGTCGTAGAATTAAAATCTCCTGGAGGAGTCGAGAACTCAGGGGTAGCAAAGTCACCGAGACCCGCATTGCCGAACTTGGCATACCCCGTAGGAACAGTGATGGAATCAGGGCCCCAGTAGGCAAAAAACGCCGGCCCGTCAGTCCCCGCGGTGGTAGAGGTGGCACTGCTTGCA
>CAYJBK010000129.1:2168-3687 GCA_964368365.1 uncultured Candidatus Saccharibacteria bacterium | reverse complement strand
CCGCTCTTCGGAGATGTCGGCGTCATCGCTCTCTGGCTTCTGATGCTGAACGCAGTCGCCGCCCTCATCCTGTCAGTCGCGATGGAAGACAGGAAGAGTCGCGGCTGGCCAGTCGTTGGCGGCGCAGCCGCGTTGGCCGTGATGCTTCTCGTGAGCTTCATGTCCAGCACCTTCACCAACGCGATGGCGTATTCGCGCTTGGTCGGTCAAGTCGACCAGAAACATTGGGCGGACGATTTCCAGCCCAAGGATCCGAAGCACTTTCGCGTCTCCTCGCAGGAGAACGCGGAGATGCTCTCGGCGCGTGCAATTGGCCAAGCTACGACACTGAATGCGAATGGTCAGCCGAACTCGATCGGTAGCCAGTTCGAAGTCAACAGCGGCGTCTCGTCCATTCAGTTCATCAAGAAGGAACTCTGGACGGTCGTTCCGCTTGACTGGACTGGCTGGGGTCCTCAGTTCGACGGCCGCACCCCCGGCGTTCCCGGCTACATCAAGGTGAGTGGCGAGAATCCCACGATTCCGGCGCATTACGTGAGTTTGCCGAGCGGTCGGGAGTTTCAGTACACTCCCCAGTCGCTTTGGGGGAAGAACCTCGACCGTCTGGTGTGGTACTACCATTCGGATAAGATCATCGCCGACAAGCACTTGGAGGTAGATGAAGATGACAAGCCGCACTATGTCATCTCTCTCGCTCTGCCGACAATCGGTTGGTGGGGTGAGAAGGTGGTGGGCGCCCTCATCATTGACCCAGTGACGGGGTCGGGAGTGGACAAGTTCATCCCACTTGGCGATGTGCCATCGTGGGTTGATCGTGTTGAAGCGATGCATCTCGTGCACCGCAACCTCGACTTTCACAGCAAGTTTGCCGGCGGGTGGGTGAATCGATCCATCTATGGCAACAGTGTGCTTGCTGCTACTGAGACCCATTTCGGGTACGGTAGCAACGGTGAGCCTGTCTTTCAGACTGGCATCACCGCACACAACACCAATCAGAACAAGGATGACAAGGCTGCCAAGCCGGACTCACTTGTTGCTGTTTACTACACGAACACACGGACTGGTACGACCACTGAATACATGCTTCAAGGTGGCGCCACGGAGAAGTCCGCGATCGATCAGTGCAACTTGATCGGTGACGTGAGGAATAAGTCGTATCACGCGACGACGCCTCAGCTCTACAATGTATACGGCCGACTCTCGTATGTCGCGCCGTTGCAGAATGCCAGTCATGCTTTTGCGGGAGCCTGTATTGTGCACGTCATGAATGTGCAGGTCCTCGCATGGGGTTCGAGTGCCCACGAAGCTGACTTGGCTTTCAAGCAGGTCATCGTGAACGGCAACACTCAGATGGCGATCGAAGGGACCAGCACCACTGCGAAGGTTTCTGGCAAGGTCGCACGGATGGGGTCGTTTTTACTGAGCGGTTCTACGACGTACTTCGTGTTGGTCGAAGACACGCCGCATCTCTTCACGGTTCCAGTCTCGACGAGCAACAAGATTTCGTTGACTCGGGAAG
>CAYJBK010000129.1:331-2158 GCA_964368365.1 uncultured Candidatus Saccharibacteria bacterium | reverse complement strand
AAGGGGACCAAGTGCAGATCGAGTACTACGATTCGCACGAAGAGGTGATGCCCGTCTGGAAGTTTGACAACCTCTCGGTCAAGCTCCAGGCATCTGCCAACGAGACGGAAGTTCGTGATCGGGCGATGGCTGCGATCGACGCGGCCTATCAGTCGAAAGATGAGGATAAACTGAAAGCTCTCCTCGACAAGCTTTCTCCGGCTGAGCGCAAGCTGGTCGAGAGTCAGCTTCGCAAGAAGTAGAAGAAGGTCGCTGGTCCCCAAGATGTGTAATTCTAGTTATTGAAATACGTAAGTCCTCGCGTCAGCAGGATACATCTTGGGGCCAGTTGATTAATTTCAACTGGCCCTTTTACGTTTTATTTTTATTTGACTATTTTATATTTCGTGTGCTTGACACTTAACTTATTATATGCTACAATACCCAAGTATTAAGCTCTTTTAAATTTCAATCTTCTTGAGAGCAAATAGTATGGATTTTCAATTTTCAATAAGTTTATTTGAATGAATCTATTTTATTTGCTCTCTGGAAGAAGACATACATTCTTCACTTCAACAGAGGGTAGGAGCAGTAAATGACGACCAGCAACAACAGCGCCAACGGCAACGGCAACGGCAATGGCAATACCAACAACGCCACCACCACCTTCCGGCCCTGCCTGATGGGTTGCATGGAAGGCGCCCCGCACGGTTACTTCTACAACGGCGAGAACATGCTTCCCATCACCGTCGTTTCGCTTCTCGGAGGGCAGCACATCTTCTCCGCCTACCCGGACCAGTTCGCCGGCCAGGACATGGCGGCGCTCGAGCAGCAGATGAAGGACGCCGGTTTGCCGGAAGTCGCCACGAGCCCTGAAGTCGATGTCGCCGAGATCGATATCCAGCGTGCCGAGATGGCCGGTGACCTTCGGAGCCTCATCTCCGCCATTCTCGGAGGAGAAGCGGAAGAGGCGCTCGACGGGTCGCCTGCTCGTCGTCTACGCGTTCGCAGCTCGCGCGCGTAGAAGTGAAGATGCCATTCTAGGTAAGGCATGAACCTAGTCGCGATTTCAGGTAACGCGTGAACCCTGAGCGTCAGTCCTCGCGTCAGCAGGATGTAATCTTTGGACCAGCACAACACTCGTTGTCTGGTCCTTTGTCGTTTTGGTTGACATACAATACATTGTATGTTATTTTACAAAAATTAAGTTCTTTTCATTTAACCTTCTAGAGAGCCAATAGTATAGATTTTTCAATGAATTTTTTTGAATCTATTTTATTTGCTCTCTGGAAGAAGACATACATTCTTCACTTCAACAGGAGCAGGAGCAGATAATGACGAAAGAGATCAGATTCAAGAAGTGCAATGCGGCAGGGTTCGTGAACTCGGTTGCCCCGCACGGCTACTTCTGGCGTGGGAGCGACATGCTCCCCATCAAGGTGAAGTCGCTGGTCGCGGGGCGGCACCTTGTCGCGACGCATCAGGAGTTCAAGGGTCAGGATGCGATGGCACTGGAGGTCCAGATGAAGGACGCCGGCCTGCCGGAGTTCGTCGTCAGCCGCGAGGCGGACATCCGCGAAGTCTCGGCCGCGGGTCGGCTGGTGGTTGTTATCGCCGCCGGTCTTGGTGGTGGTGTCCCCACCGGTTTGTCGCAGGATCTTCGGATCCTCGACGCTCTCAAGCGGGGAGTCCCCGTTTTCGTCATCGACATCGTCGAGACGGAACCTGACAATCGCGACGCCGGCCTCTTCGGTGACCTGTTCAGCCGACGCAATCGCCGCAACTGAAGTGAAGAGCGTCAGTCCTCGCGTCAGCAGGATGTAATCTTTGGACCAGCACAACACTCGT
>CAYJBK010000129.1:0-231 GCA_964368365.1 uncultured Candidatus Saccharibacteria bacterium | reverse complement strand
TGTCTGGTCCTTTGTCGTTTGGGTCAATTTTTTTTATTTTATAATTGCTATTTTTATAATTTATGGTAAACTTATTTTTAGTAGTTTTTCAAAAGGTTTGTTTGATTTTCTACATATTATAAAGTATGTTTTGCCCGATTTTTTCAAAACGGGAGAAGTTAAGAAAATGGCTACAAAGCTATATGTAGGGGGATTACCTTACAGTACACAAGAAGATGCTCTTAGAGACCT
>CAYJBK010000128.1:0-3689 GCA_964368365.1 uncultured Candidatus Saccharibacteria bacterium | reverse complement strand
TATTGGCCACAATTTGCAGGAACACTCTGTGGTCGTTATCCGTGGAGGTCGCGTGAAAGATCTTCCTGGTGTGCGCTATCATATCGTCCGCGGCAAGCTTGATGCATCAGGAGTGGAAACACGTCGAAAGGGCCGGAGTCTCTATGGTATGAAGAAGCCTAAAGCTGCAAAGAAATAATTTATGCGACGAAAAGTTAAACGCCGAAAGCCCGTTCTTACAGACTATATATACAACTCGCCAAAGGTGGGGCAGCTTATCAACTATACGATGAAGGATGGCAAGAAGAACGCTGCTCGGAAGATTGTGTACGGCGCTCTCGAAGCTTTGAAAGAGAAGGGTGCTGAGAATCCTATGGATCTTTTCGAGCTTGCTCTTAAGAACACTGCGCCCACGCTTGAGGTTCGTTCGCGTCGTATTGGTGGTGCTACCTACCAAGTTCCTCGCGAGGTGCGCCCTGAGCGCAAGCAAGCACTGGCGTACCGGTGGATCTTGGGTGCCGCTCGTTCCCGAAAGGGTATGCCGATGCACATGAAGCTTGCGGAAGAGCTCATGGCAGCAAGCAAGAATGAGGGTGAGGCGGTGAAGAAACGCGAGAACACTATGCGTATGGCAGAGGCCAACAGGGCATTCGCCCACTTCGCGTGGTAATCCACGCTCTCTGTTTTTCGAGTTCGTAGCTTACTAATTTTTATTTTTTATGGATCGTCATTATCCACTAGAGAAGGTTCGCAACTTTGGTATCATTGCTCACATTGATGCTGGGAAGACTACGGTCTCCGAGCGTATGCTTTTTTATACTGGCGTATCCCACAAGATTGGAGAGGTGCATGAGGGAGACACCGTGATGGACTGGATGGAGCAGGAGCGCGAGCGTGGCATCACAATCACTGCTGCCGCGACGACCGCGTTCTGGTCACCGACCTACGACCACGGGGACAAGAAGAACGAACATCGTTTTAACATTATCGACACACCGGGCCACATCGACTTCACCGTGGAGGTGAAACGATCTCTTCGTGTGCTCGACGGTGCTGTGGTGGTATTCGATGGTGTTGCCGGCGTGGAGCCTCAGTCAGAAACTAACTGGCGCTACGCCGACGAAGGTCATGTGCCTCGCATCTGTTTTATAAATAAACTCGATCGCACGGGCGCAAGTTTTGATCGTTCGTATTTGAGTATTTTGGACCGTCTCACAAAGAACGCAGTGAAGATGCAGATCCCGATTGGTGAAGAGGATCGTCATGAAGGAATTGTCGATCTCCTTACCATGAAAGCGTTTGACTTCGAAGGGGATAAGGGAAAAGAGGTGAAAGAAATTCCTGTTCCAGAAAATTTGACTGAGGAGGCAAAAAAGCTTCGCCATGAACTCGTGGAGAAGATCGTGGAGCACGATGACGCTGCGATGACCGCATATCTTGATGGCAAGGAGCCAAGCGTGGACGAACTCAAGGCAATTCTCCGCAAGGCGGTGATTGCGGTGAAAATCGTGCCGGTATTCTGCGGGTCTGCGCTCAAGAACAAAGGCGTCCAGCTCATGCTCGATGCGGTGATCGACTATTTGCCATCGCCGCTGGATATTCCTCCCATGCATGGCATCAACCCTGATACCGAAGCAGACGAGATTCGTGCTGCGTCCGACGATGCGCCGTTTTCTGCGCTCGCATTCAAGCTTCAGTCAGATCCATTCGTTGGTCAGCTTACATTCTTCCGTGTGTATTCCGGTTCGCTCGAAGCAGGTTCCTATGTATACAACTCTCGTACACGAAACAAAGAACGCGTGGGCCGCATCGTGCGTCTCCACGCCAACGAACGTGAAGACGTGAAGAAGGTGTATGCCGGAGAGATCGCTGCGATCATTGGTATTAAAGATACTAAGACATCCGATACGCTCTGTGATCCCGATCACCCAATCGTTCTCGAAAGAATTGTGTTCCCAGAGCCAGTGGTATCGCTTCGTATTGAGCCAAAGACCAAGGCCGATCAAGAGAAAATGGGTCTCGCGCTTCGCCGCCTTTCTGATGAAGATCCAACTTTCCGCATCAAGTCTGACCAGGAAACAGGGGAGACCATCATTTCAGGTATGGGTGAACTCCACCTTGATATTATTGTGGACCGTATGAAGCGCGAATTCTCCGTGGAAGCAAACGTAGGTAAGCCACAGGTGGCATATCGCGAAACGATTCAGGGTACAGCCGAGGCAGAAGAGAAGTATGTGAAGCAGTCTGGTGGTAAGGGTCAGTATGGCCACGTGAAGCTGAAGGTGAAGCCGATGGAGCCTATCGATCCCGACGCAAAGGTTCAGAAGAACGTTACGCGCGAAGATCATTTCGAATTCATCAACAACATCAAGGGAGGTGCTATCCCCCAAGAATTTATTCCTGCCGTAGAGAAGGGTGCAGAGGAAGGACTCTCTCGCGGCGTCATTGCGGGATATCCGCTTGTGGATGTGTCCGTCGAACTTTTCTACGGTTCGTACCATGATGTGGACTCTTCAGAAATGGCATTCAAGATCGCGGGTTCTATGGCTACTCAAGCAGCATGTAAGGCCGCACGCCCTGTGATCCTTGAGCCGATGATGAAGGTGGAAGTTGTAACCCCAGACAAATTCATGGGTGATGTGACCGGTAACTTGAACTCACGCCGTGGCCAGATCGAGGCGATGGAAGAGCGCGGTCAGAACCGCGTGCTCCGCGCCAAAGTTCCTCTTTCTGAAATGTTTGGCTATGTAACCCAGCTTCGCTCAATGACCGAAGGCCGAGCCTCCTACTCCATGGAATTTGCCGAATACGCACCGGTGCCGAAGAATGTTGAGCTCCAGATCGTGGAGAGTCGAAAGTAATTTCCCAAAAAACTGTGTAAAACCAAAAGCCCCGCAAAGGGCTTTTGTGTTAAAATATGCGTATGAATAAAAAAATACTTCTTATTGTTTTCGCGCTATCTATTTTTTTTGGGTGGTTATTCTGGAGTCTTGCGGCCAAGACGGGAGAAAATCAGAATGAGGCTGTAGAGGATGAAAATAGATACGAGAACAGCGAAGTCGGATTTTCTATAGTACGTTCGGAAGGATTTTCAGTTGATGGTCCCAAAAAAGACTTCGAACCTGAGGAAAAAAAGCTTCGTGGTATAGTAGTCGAATTTCTGAGTGGGCAGGGAGATTTTTCTGTTTATATTGAGCCAATCGGTCAGGGGTGCATCTTAGACATTTGTGATGCTGAGAGTATCGGCCATCGCGTAGAAGAGATTCGTACTAATGATATCGCTTGGAAGAAGCTCGGCTGGTATCAAACCGGGGATGCTGGGGTTGCTTCTACTCCGCGGTATGTGTATTTCACGACAAACGGCGATTCGCGATATCTGCTCATTTCTGATTCTCCATCGGCTGAAACACTGATTGAAAATGCGGTCAAGTCCTTTTCATTTATTGGCACGCCGAAAATATTTTAAATCACAGTGGGAGAGGGATGAAGTCGAGGGTAAACAGGGGGTAAACAGGGTCAGGAGCAGTTATTTGAGTAAACAAGAAAACTACTTCTGATCCCGATATCATAAGACAACCCCGGAGCTTCTGCTGAAACTCCGGGGTTAATTATTTTCTTTTTTTCCGCCCTTTCGGAACAGGAAAAAAGAGGTTGTTGATGAGGGTGGGGTAATGACTCCACCACCAGAGTGAACGCTTTTTGCGATAACA
>CAYJBK010000127.1:0-3756 GCA_964368365.1 uncultured Candidatus Saccharibacteria bacterium | reverse complement strand
CAGGCCCTGTGGTGGAAACATCACAGTGGGTAGCTAAGCTACCGCCCGCGGGGAGTTTTTTGCGTCCGGGAAAGCGCAAACAGCTCATCGCGATTACAAAATTAGACGCGTGCGCTATGAAAAATTTCCCATTGATTGCAGTTCTTTCATTCCTTTTGTTCTCCCCATTGACCACCTTCGCTGTTGAATCACCGTTCGCCCCCGGCTCCAGTCCGAACACCCCCATCTACATCGAAGACACGAGTAAGCCGAACATCCTCCCCGGCGCTGACCACCCGAAAGCTAATACCATTTGGTTGCCGTGGGAGAGCAATCCTCAACAGCCGCAGAATCAGAAGACGCCGGACATGAACAATCTCCCGCGCCAACGACAACTCAATCAGTTTCTGTATCCGCAGTACGCCCAGCCACAATTGACGCTTGACCAACGTTGCAAGAACACATACGGCCTCGATGCATATGGTGCAAACGGTACTTGTCATTACTGCCCAGCCGGATACCAGTGGACTACAGACAGAAAGAAGTGCACTCCAATTGCACCACCCTCAATTTTGCAGGGGCAAGTGCAAAATCTCCTCAACGACATAGCGAAAATGGACACGCCCGTTGAAAGTGGGGGTGATGGCGGAAGCGGAGGGACGATAGTCATTACTTCACCCACACTACCAGCACCAATCTCCCCCAAGGTTGTCGAAAACCATGAACCAAACGAAATGGAAAAGCTCACGAATTGGGAAAAGTATTACGGTAGCGGCGAGGTGGCGGGAGCGAGCACGACTGCAAGCTCCACACAAACAGCCACTGGCATCCTTAGTCTTTTTGGCGTCCTGATCTTACTGGGGAGCGTGTTGCGATTCATTGTATGAGCTTGAGTAAAAACATCTCACTTGCCCTCGCGTTCTCCGGCGCTGGGGCTCTTATTACCGTCTATTCCTATTCCGTCATTAGCTTGATTGCAGACCGGTATCTCTTGTCCTACGTATACAGCAACCCGATGAACGAAGCGGTGTCCTCCATTGACCGCTTCTTTGGGCGCATAAATATCGTGGACAGCATTGCGGTGTTCATCGGCGTGATATTCCTTGCTCTCGGTGTTTACTTCGCATTCCGTTATGTCTCTCGCACAACTCACATGTGGCGTAGGATGGCAGCCATTGTCCTCTCCGCACTCGTCGGCTTCTATGCGTTCATGGTGATCTTCGCGAATTTCTTCCTATAAACCATGGCCGCAAGGGGTGAGCTCGCAAGACAGGAACGGGCAGAATTACGTCTCAAGCGCGGCAGTTAGAACAATTGCGGCTTATTTGCTACAGTATTATTCGTTCCTATAGATACAAAGCAAGCCCCCTCCTATGAACTTATCCGACAATGAAAAGCGAGACATCGTCAAGTACATCGAGTCCGGAAAACCCCTGCCGGACAAGTATCGTTTTCTCATCTTCGACGACAAGCGTGAGGTCGAACTCGTGTGGAATGGAAAGACCGACGAAGTGACAAATACCGTCCTGCCGTTCCAAGTAATTGAGCAGGTGGACGAACCACGTGCGGACAAACCGGAGGATACGAGCGCACAGCTTTCATTCCAGCACAAAGATTTCGATGCACGAGGACGACAAATCCAAGGATGGACGAACAAGCTCATTTGGGGCGACAACAAGCTCATCCTTTCCAGCTTGAAGAACGGCCCGCTTCGCCAAGAGATTGAAGAACAAGGCGGCCTCAAACTGGTTTACATTGACCCCCCCTTTGATGTGGGTGCGGATTTCTCAATGAACATTGAGATTGGCGGAGAAGAGTTTATAAAGGAGCCGAACGTTCTTGAGCGAATCGCCTACAGTGACACTTGGGGTAAGGGTGCTGATAGTTTTGTCGCGATGATGCATGAGCGCATTTCTCATTTATACGACCTCCTTGCAAACAACGGAAGTATATTCGTGCATTGCGATTACCGTGTAAGCGCCTACTTAAAACTCATACTGGATGGAGTATTTGGTCCCGAGCAGATCAAAAACGAAATTATTTGGAAATATTCCGGTGGCAGAGTCGGGAGTCGTTTTTTTGGGCGAAAGCACGACACGATCTTCTGGTACTCAAAAGGCGAGGACTGGACTTTTAATCCCGACGCCGTACGAGACGAGTATGCTGAGGCAACAAAGGAGCGGTTCAGCCACACTATCCGGAATGTCCGAGACGGCAAAGATTTCGGCGGTCAAGAGCTTCACCCCTTGGGGAAATACCCCGAAGATGTTTTTGATATATCGATTGAGGCACCCTCTTCCAACAACAGAACCGGATACCCTACACAAAAACCTGAGGCGCTGTTGGAGAAAATAATTAAGGCTGCTTCAAACGAGGGTGATCTCATTGCCGATTTCTTCGCTGGTTCGGGTACCACCCTTGCGGTTGCGGAGAAACTCGGTAGGAAATGGATTGGTTCTGATCTAGGCAAATTCTCCATCCACACGACACGCAAGCGCATGATAGGAGTGCAACGCGAGATGAAAAAAGTGGGTAAAGATTATCGCGCCTTTGAAATCCTCAACCTCGGCAAGTACGACCGCCAGCACTACATCGGCATCAATCCGAATCTCCGCGAAGAAGAGAAACGGCAGCAAATAGCCCAAAAGGAACAGGAGTTCGTAGCTCTTATTCTTGGTGCATACAAAGCAGAACCGATTGAGGGGTTCAAAACCTTTTACGGCAAGAAAGCGGCTCGTCTCGTCGCCATTGGTCCCATCAACCTTCCAGTATCGCGCCTTTTTGTGGAAGCGGTCATTGCTGAATGTCTTGAAAAAAAGATTACGAAAGTGGATGTGCTGGCCTTCGAGTTTGAGATGGGCTTGTTCCCCAATATCCAAGAGGAGGCAAAGAGCAAAGGCGTTGACCTCGCTCTAAAATACATACCCCGTGATGTCTTCGACAAGCGGGCTATCGAGAAAAGCCAAGTCATCTTCCATGATGTTGCGTACATCGAGGTAAAGCCAATTGTGAAAAAGAATTCTGTGGCAATCGAACTTGTCGACTTTTCCGTTTCTTACAATCAGGATTCATTGAAGGAAGTGGAGGAAAATATGAAGGCCGGTGGCACAAAACTTATTGTCGAGAACGGGCAGATCATCAAAGTATCGAAAGACAAAAATGGCATTGTTGAGCGAGAAATGATCACGAAGCAATGGAAGGACTGGATTGATTATTGGGCAATCGACTTCAACTTCGAGAACAAAAAGGAAATCATCCGCGTGAAAAACGAGGAGACCGGCGCGTTTGATGAGACATGGACTGGTAGCTATGTGTTTGAAAACGAATGGCAATCGTTCCGAACGAAGAAAGACCGCAACCTTGAACTCACGAGCGTGGCGAAAGAACTCCCGAAAGGCAAGCACAAAATCGCAATCAAGGTCGTGGACATCTTCGGCAACGACACAATGAAGATTATCGAAGTAAATCTATGATTATGGAATCCGTCATTGATTTTTTCTATCATCCCTTTTTTGCCGTGGTTGGGGGTATCACCGCTATTGTTGCGGTCGCTAATCTCCTGCTGCTGATTGTCTTCTATTTTTTGGGTATTACCCCTTTACTATGGCGTCTTGGGCTAGGTAGATGGTTGCGGAGGATCGTGATTGTTGCCAGTGCCGAAGAGTACTCTTCTTTGAGGAAAGACTTGATCGATTCGGGTGTATTCAGAGAAGGTAATATCTCGCAGATCTCCTCGCAATCATTAGCAGAAGTCAAAGATAGGGATCTGCTGCTAGT
>CAYJBK010000126.1:0-3766 GCA_964368365.1 uncultured Candidatus Saccharibacteria bacterium | reverse complement strand
GATCGTCATGCGCCGGGTGCATCCGCCCCTGGCGACCTGGCTCTTGGCCACAGTGGCGATCACAATTAGCTTTGCTGCCTATTGGGCAACGCCCAATCACACCTGGCTCGGCAACATCGGCAATCTCACGGCTGCCATTGAGATCTGGGTAGTCATTCTAGTTCTGGTGGGTGTGCTCATCCGAGACAAGAAGCTAATGATCCAGTTTGACAAGATTCAGACAGCCTGCCTCGCGAGCGCGTTCCTCATTCTGGTGATGTGGCAGATCACGGGCTTTGCTTCACTGACCTTCGCGGTAGTACAGCTGCTCATGGTAATCGCCTACATCCCCACGATCGGGAAGCTTATGAAGCTCAAGGAAAATCAGGACTCGACATTCTTATGGGCGTCTGTCATGATCTCCTCGATCTTCGCGGCAATTCCCGCGATCATCAATGCTGATGTCTATGGCATCGCCAACTCGGTACGTGCCGTGGGTGCATCAGGAATCGCAGTGGGCTTCATGGTGAGGTTGGACTGGAAAGCAAGAAGCAAAAAATCCTAGTAATAGGTCGTCGGCCAGAGCGTCATCCTGGCATCCACCAGAGTAATTTTTGAGAAAAGATTCTTCTGGTGGGTAGCTTGAAAACCAAATAACGAAACAGCACCTATGCCTTAAAATAGGAGAAAGAATGAGGTCGGTAGTGACCATCCAGTCCATCTTCGCGATTTTCGCGTTCGTGTTCTCGGCGGCAACCTATGTACCGTACGTCAAATCGGTTCTCGGAAGCAATTCCAAGCCCACCATTTCTTCCTGGCTTTGCTGGCTGCTTATGGACTCCGCTATTCTGGCGGGCATGATTGCAGCTGATGAGATTGCCTGGCAGATGGTGGCGTATGTCCTCGGCGTCATCGCTGTGATCAGTGCCTGTGTCTACAAAAAGGCACCGTTGGGATGGAGTCGGCTCGATTCTATTTCCATCGCAATCGTCAGCATCGCAATAGTACTCTGGGTCATCTCGGGCAATCCGAACACGGCCATCATTCTCAGTCTGATTGCACTCACTGTCGGAACCATTCCGATGTGGGCGAATCTCTGGAAGGATCCGACGCGTGAGCCTCTTCTACCTTGGGTTCTCGTCCTGACAGGAGGTATCTTCGGAGTCATGGCAATTCCTGCGATGAACATTGCAGCGGCGCTCACTCCGATCTACTTCCTGATCTTGCAGATCCTGACGGTGTGGCTCATTCTTCGAAGATTCAGTCTCGGACTCGGTGTCTACACAGAACCCTAATCAATGGAGGCTTCAACCAACTGAAGGAGACCATATGGAATTCAGCGACGGTTTTCGCCGAGATCTGCAAAGTGGATGGGGAAGTCCCAATCTCGTAGCGGATGCAGCCCTGAACGAGCTGTTCAGGTTGACCGCCGATCTCGATCATGACGAGCAAGTTTCGCACGCCATGGTCCTTGGCATCATCGCAGGACAGACCGAGAAGGAGACTCTCGACAAGTTCCTCGAGAAGTTCGAGGTCTACCTGAAGGAAGAAGAAATCGTGTAGGGCAAGCAACACGCCCGAAGAAGTAAGCTGTTGCAAACCGCCACCTATGGAACCTCATAGGTGGCGTTTGCTTTTTATATATTCTTTAGAGTTTTACACGAACGACCAAACTCAACCCATTCCTGCAAATCGCGGATGATTTGTTTTAAGTTAATTTTTACTGACGCAACATTGTGACAGTAACAGCATAGAAAAACGAACCATTTTGGTTTATTTTTTTATTTCAAAATAAAAAACCGCTTACTGCATAGCAGGGCGGTTCGTTGAAAAGGTTGTTATCTTGTGTGATCAATTCCTGCAAAGAAAAAGGAGATTTCGCGAGTTGCAGCGTCCGAGCTGTCAGGATCCATGCACGACGTTCATCTTTGCGTTTGTAGACATTAAAAAATAGCTCATAAAAATGTCAAAAAAACTTTATAGAGTAAGGCTAATTAGAATTGACAAAATGTGTAAAATATGCTAAAACAAAAAACGGAGTTTGAAAACTAAATAGCTTTCATTCACGCGGGCAGCCTTGCCCTACAAAGCTTCGTTTCCTCGCCTCATTTTCTTTGAGGTGTAGGCAATGAGGAAGTGCACGTAGTGCGCGCGGGTAGACAAGGCGAGAGCTGTCTACACGTGGGAGGATTGAAGTGAGACTACCGATTTTGGAGGTGCAGGGGCAGATCGTGGATGCAGTTCGCGATAATCAAGTGGTGGTTGTGGTTGGGGAAACGGGATCTGGGAAAACTACCCAGCTCCCTATCTTCCTCCACGCTGCTGGATTTGCGAACGGCAAGAGGATTGGCGTAACCGAGCCTCGGAAGATCGCTGCCATTTCTGTCGCGAAGTTCGTGGCGGAGCAGCTTTCAACGAGGCTCGGCGACGTCGTCGGCTACCAAGTGCGTTTCGACGACACTACAGACGACCGCACCAAGATCAAGTTCATGACGGATGGCATTCTCCTCCGAGAACTCCAACTCGACCCCGATCTCAAGAAGTATTCCGTGATCATGGTTGATGAGGCGCACGAGCGCAGTCAGAACATTGACTTCACGCTTGGACTTCTCAAGGATGCTCTCAAGCGGCGTAAGGATCTCAAGGTCGTTGTTGCCTCGGCGACGATCGACCAAGACAAGTTCTCGCGCTATTTCGGGAATGCTCCTGTCATTAATGTTTCTGGACGCATGTTCCCTGTGGATGTGGAGTGGTCGGATACGGACTTTCAGAACGAAAACATGGTGGACGCGGTCGTTCGTAAGATCGAACACATTCACCGCTTCGGAAAAGAAGGAGACATCCTTGTCTTCATGACGGGGGAAGATGATATCAACAAAGTCATCAAAGGTCTCGAGAAGCTTCAGCTCTCGCGGCTTGTCGTCCTTCCAATCTATGGCACTCTCGCTCCGGAAGACCAGCAGAAGATCTTCAATTCGTATCCGGGATCTCGCAAACTCGTGGTCGCGACGAACATCGCCGAGACCTCGATCACTATTGATGGCGTCGTACACGTCATCGATTCGGGATTCGTGAAGCAGTCGAATTTCCACTCCGAGAGTGGCATCCAAAGTCTGGACGTGGTTCACCACTCCCAGGCCGGATGCAACCAACGAGCTGGACGGGCTGGCAGAACCCAACCGGGTATCTGTTACCGCATGTACACTGAAGGTAGCTTCGAGCTTCGGCCGAAGTTCACCGAACCTGAAATCCGCCGAACGAGCCTCGCGAGCGTTGTGCTCGCGATGGAAGACATCGGCCTCGATGATATCGAGGACTTCGACTTCGTGGATCCTCCTGAGAAGGAGGCGTTCCACGAGGCGTACGAGACTCTGATCGCGCTCGGAGCAATCCGGCGTGGCGAGAAGGGACTCACGGAGATCGGGAAAGCAATGGCTCGGCTTCCTCTGGAGCCGCGTATTGCCCGCATGGTACTCGAAGCAGAAAAGCACCGATGTGTGAGTGCAGTGGCTACGGTCGCTGCCTTCCTCTCGGTGCGCAACGTTTTCTCAAGACCAAGAGGGAAGGAGAAGGAAGCAGACGCTGCACACTACCGTTTCAAGAACCGCCGTGGTGACATTCTCACCTACCTCGCGATCTGGAATGAGTTTGAGGACGCAGGCTACTCGACATCCTGGTGCTACCAAAATTTCCTCAATGGGAAGTCGCTCCGAGAGATCGAGAACATTCGAACTCAACTCCTCCAGCATCTTTCGAGAAACCGTGTTGAGATCAGAGAGAACGGTTC
>CAYJBK010000125.1:0-3769 GCA_964368365.1 uncultured Candidatus Saccharibacteria bacterium | reverse complement strand
CCATTTTCTTCAAGAAGAGAAAGAAGCTCTGCTATGTGCGAAAAAGCATGAGCGATATCATGATTCGTGGCTTTCGGTATATATGCCGGCATTACATACCTAGTATATAGCAAAACAAACGCCCCTCTTCGGGGCGTTTGTTGATAACCATGAGAATGGTCTCTTACTTTGATTCCACAAAGGTGACACTGCTTGGTGCGACGAAGACACCAGAATCCGCAGCCCACGGCACACACACATACCCCACGACCTTGCTCTCAAAGGTCGGGTCCTCTTTCTTGAGCTGCTCAAAAGTAATCTCCTTTTTAGATCCTGACGGAGTCAGTGAGTCCCATGCGTAGAGAGTGGCCCCATCAAAAATAACGTGCTTATCTATAGTCTGCTTCTCGGTTTTTAGAGATACATCGAGGCGCACCTTGCCAGATGCCACATGAAGCGCAGCTTCCGCTGCTTCACCGGTTAACACACATCGTGTCGGCTCGTTTTTTACCACAAGATCAGCCACACTTCCTGAAAAGGGAGTGCCCTTTGCCTTCACGTCTGCTGCCACAGACGGACTCACGCCCGCAGGAGGCACAGGTGACGCACTTTTCGAATACAGCACATATCCGCCTATCGCAAGAACAATAACAGCGACTATCAGACCATATTTCATATAATAATTCCTTAAAATAATTGAATAAATTGGGCCAGGGGTTCTGCCCCGCTACCGCTCACAGAATCATACTCACGATTGTATCACAAAAACCAGTTGAAAATTTGCACGAGCCCTGTTTGGCCTTACTTCTTTAATAAACGATGGAGAAGCTTAAAGACAAAAACGGCCCCAGAAAAAACTCCAAAGCCCATCAAAACCACCCCCGTATTGGCAATCATCCGATAAGACCCCTGAAAAGCGAAAGAAAAAAGGAGAAGTACCATGCCCAGCGGGCAGAGCAGCGCAGCAAGCACGAACCATGAAAAAGACGTCTTCACCTTGTAACTGTATCACAAAACCCCGCTAGGGGATCTTTTACGTTCGCAAAAGCTGACTTGCACACTCCTTCACGCGGTCGTTCCATCCATCATGAGTCGTATCTATTTCAGCAAAAAAAGGACCGGGAAGCAGCTTCGGCTTCCACATGCCACCCATTTCTCCCGACCAGTCATAGTGGTGCGGGATACGGCGCATCATCTCCCGGATCCTAACAACAGCACCTCGCGATTGTGAACTTCCTCTCCAGAGAGACGAAGCTCCAGCAAAAAAATTATCCGCGCCGTCTGGGTATTCAGTTGCTATCACACGGCCGATCGCGACATCAAGATCACACGTGACGTGTACGAAAAGAACTCGCACACCCACCTCTTCAAATTTCCGCGTAAACTCCTCTCGTTTTTTAAAATCAGAAAAATCAGAATCTAGAACAGCATTCTTTCCTGCCTTTACAGCTTCAAGAGCAGCAGTCAGTGCGATCTCGCGAACAGTGGCAAACGACTCACCTTTCTTCCGAAGCTCCACGCGAATATCGTCCCCGCTGATAAATACGGCATCAAGAAGTTTCGAAAACTCACGAGCAACCGTGCTTTTACCGGAACCCACGAGCCCGACACAACATACAACCAATGACGCCATACCTCTTTACTGAATGAATCCTCCTAGGTGAGGCCTTCGTCTCTCTTTCGTACCGCTTCCTCCAGATCCTTACGCATAACAAATACCTCTGGTTCTGTATCGATGTTAGCCTTCACGGGTTCCACACGACGGTCAGTCTCTGCTTTTTCCCGCTCCCGTCTCAATCTTTCATTTTCCTCTCGAGCGTGAGCATCCTCGACCTCCTTTTGTTTAGCAGCAAGTTCTGGGTTGGTTCGCTCGCTCAACGCCTGCAGCAGTTTCGCTGAATCCTCTGGGCTCAAAAGCACAGCCTCATCTGGGTTTGCATCAAATGGCTCTTTGTCTTTCATATGGAAAATATAGCACAAAAATTCCTTTTCCGGGTTGAGATATTACACCACACCCACGATACCCTATGTCCCACTTCGATTTCTCAGCCTTCAACCTGGTCTGTATTATTTCTCGCAAAATAGCTCCTCACCACAGAAATCACTCCTCCGACCACCAGAACTCCAATAGCCCAGGGTACCACAGCGATCATGAGTATTCCTCCGACGTTCAGGAAACTGAAGTCAAAACCTCCCGCGATGCACGGTTGAGACAAGTTAATACAACCCAAAACAAAAAGAAGTCCTATAGATAATAGACCCAAAATCAAAGGCGCAAACATAAGCAAAAAAAGCCAGGGATTTTTTCTCTTCATGATGAAATTATAGCACAAAAGCCCCTTACGGGGCTTTTGGTTGCACACGATTTAAATCTTGGGAAAACCACTTTCGTGCCTCCACAATCTGCATCTCCACATTCTTTGGTACCGGTGCGTATTCTGCGAATTCCATGGAGTAGGAGGCGCGGCCTTCGATCATTTATAGAGGTCGTGGTCTCCTATACCAAGAAGCAACACTTCATTCTTGGCAAAGTATTCAAACAGTACCCTCGTCCGATAATCTACGGAAAAAGCGTAATACTTTTTCATCCTTCCGTGAAGTTTATGGACCTTCAGCAGTTTGTGATTTTTTGTATGCTTAAGAAGTTCTATCTTTTCATAAACCTCATCTTGCTGCTCTGCTGGCAATCTCTTCCACTCCCGCACAAAAGAAGCCTTGAATGAGACCTTAATCATTGTCAGGAAACTTTTTTGCGATTTCCCTCAAGTCTCCACGAAGAATTATGGGGTCTGCGCTTGCGGCCAAAATACGCTGCACAACCTCATCCTCAGCAGCTTTTTTGAGCGCTTTGCGCATCACCTCAGCCTTATTGGGGGCATATCCACTCGCCACAAGCTCTTCTATACGTTTTTCAAGCTGTGGGGTGAGTGGGACAGAAAGAGTAGACATGAATATATGATATCTTAATATTATAATATCATACATCGAGACGCGCCGAAAAACAAACCATTACATCAGATTACAACACATTCCAAATACCCTATGTCCGACTTCGATTCCTCGAGTCCTTTTCTTGGTCGAGAAACAGGCTCCTGACTCCTTATTCCTATTTCTTCGGCGGGAACTTAGGCAAATCAAGTAACTTTTGTTTACCAGGAAAAAGCTCCAGCAAAGCGCCCACAATTATAAAAATGGGAGCGATAAAATAAATAGGGATAAATACGAATCCAATATCAAGGCAAGCGTCACCCGGCTTAGAGCCCAAACACACGAGCTGAGTAAAAACAAAAGGCAGCACCAGAGCCAAGGCACCGCCTAGAACAAACTTCTTTCCCCTACTTGCGTCACGAAAATAGTACACAACAAAGGCAAGAACAGTAAAAAAGATAAAAACAAAACCTAAAAGGAGGACTGTCTCGGTCCCCAGCGCAAATGCTTTACGCAAGAGATAAAACAAAAAAGCGACTATTCCAATAGTATAAGCGGCGGCCAAGGGTTTATTCATGCTTTTCATTGTACCACAAAAGCCCCTTGCGGGGCTTTTGTGCTTGATATCTTTTTTAAGGAAAACTATTTCCGGCTCTCTACAATCTGCATCTCGACATTTTTTGGTACTGGCGCGTATTCTGCGAATTCCATGGAGTAGGATGCGCGGCCTTCGGTCATCGAGCGGAGCTGGGTTACAATCGGGGAATCGGAGGGGAATCGGCAGAGGGGAATCGGGGTAAGGCGCAGTTTTCCAGCACAAAAAACAGCTCCCGCCCCAGGTATCCCTGATATCGCCAAAACC
>CAYJBK010000124.1:0-3798 GCA_964368365.1 uncultured Candidatus Saccharibacteria bacterium | reverse complement strand
CTTCGTAACGTGAAAATTGCCTTTGACGGAGGCGCAGACGGCGTGTTCCTCATCAATCACAGCGTTCCCGCCAGCAAGCTCTCCCAATGCTACAACTTTATTCGAAGTAAGTTCCCCAAAGAATGGATCGGCCTTAACTGGCTCGATCTATCCCCTTCGGAAGGACTCAACAGGATGTGTCCCTCGATGGACGGCATGTGGGTAGACAACGCGGGTATACAGGATGAAGAAAATGGTGGCGCGAAAGAAGCAAAAGAATTTGCCGCCACACGTGGACGGTGGGAAAAAGAGAGAGGATGTTCATTCCTACTGTTCGGTGGTGTTGCGTTCAAGTATCAGCAACCTGTCCATAACCTGGGACTTGTCACACAGACCGCTGCGCTTTACGTCGACGTGATAACCACAAGCGGTAATGGTACGGGTATGGCGCCTGATATTGATAAAATTCGCGCCATGAGGAGGGCTGCTGGCGATCATCCGCTTGCCGTCGCAAGCGGCATCACGCCCGAAAACGTTATGCCGTACAAAGAGTACGTCAACTGTTTTCTCGTCGCAACCGGTGTGAGTGACTCTCCCACCGAATTGAATCCAAGCCGTGTCCGACAATTCGCAAAACGCGTCTCTCGATAAATGTTCAGGGAATATACGGTCTGCACCTCGTCAGTGCGGACCGTTTCCTTTTCTAATCTTTATTTTTGGCGAGAAACATCGGCATAGATTGAGAGGAGGACAAAAAGTAAGCTCAATGACAAGGGACCGAGGAAGATGCCGCTCGGGCCGAAGAACATGATTCCGCCGAGGACCGAGAGGAGAACAAGGAGTGAATGAAGTCGCATCCCTTTCCCGACAAGCTTCGGTCCGAGAATGTTGTCGATGAGTCCGACCGCAAGAGCACCCCACGCGAGGAGCCCGAGCGCGTGCAGCGTGTTCCCGATGAAGAAAAGAAAGGCGATAGCGGGGATAAACACAAGTGCCGTCCCGATGCCGGGAATAAGGGCTGCAATTGCGGCAACCGTTCCCCAGAGAAAACCGTTCGGAATTTCAAAAAGCATGAAGCCAATTCCGGTCAACACTCCCTGTACGAACGCGATGGTGAGATTTCCTTTTACGATAGAATCAATCGTGAGCTCGAGCCGTTCAAAGACCCCTTCGTCTTCCCTGTCGTTCAGGGGCGAGAGCTCAATGAGTGTCTGCCGCACACGCTTTCCGTCGCGCAAGAGATAGTAGAGTGCAATGAAAAAAATAAAGAGTGAGAGGAGAAGAGAGGATATGCTCGAGAAAATTCCCCCGATATGCTGTGTGATCCACTGCAAACCTTCTTTCGTATACGTGTCGACATTCGCCGAGATGCCACGAGAGAATTCGCCGAGTCCCGGAATAGTTCCGCTGAGGTTTTCATCGACCCGCAGAAACAGCTCCGCGATGGCGCTTCGCCCGCTTCCCTCCCCAAGCGAAAGATAGAGATTGTGTGCCTCGTTCCCGACAAATACTCCGATAAGCGAGAGCGGAAGGAGTATGAGGAACACTGCGATTGCCACCGTAAGAAATGCGGCAACGCTCGGCCAGCCGCCGAGCATGTTGGAAACTTTTCCATAGAGCCCTTGCAGTACGACGGCGAACACTGTAGCGAGCGCGAGCGGCTTGAGGAATGGCGCGAATATCAATGCCACAAGGACGATTACTCCGACAAGAAGAACCACAAGGAAATACGGCCGGAGTTTTTCGCTCTGCATGATGAGAAGTATAGCAAAACGCCATCTTCATGTTCGGGTGCGCAGATGGGCGATCAGAAGAAATACGAGTAATGAAATGATGCACAAAATGCCAAAAGCGGCCACATAGACAAAGGCAATAGCCGGCATAGCGATGATGCCGCCCACGCCCGCAGAGGATAAATGATAGGAAATATAAGCCACGATACCAACGGAGCCCAGAATGAAACCGGTAAGATGGTAAAGAAAAATAGTACGCTTTTTCATCGGAGAAACTTAAATTATCTTTTGCGTACTCGTTTCCCACTAGCATTCGTGAAGTAACCGCCCTTCTTTCCGTGGTCAACTTTTCCACCATGTGTATCAGCGGTATAATGAAAGAACTCTCCTCCGGCAGTCAGTGAATCCATATTCCCTTTGATGTGTTTCTGATGGCGGCCTGTCGTCAAATGAGTCGTTGGTTGACGTCCAAATTCAGCATACATATCGTAGGCGATTTCTCGCGGGTCTAAGCCAATCCCTTGCTGTTCTTCCAGAATGCGTGCTTTTCTTTTTGACAACTGTTCTGTCTTCTTTGGAGTTGGAGGAGTGATGGATTGCAAGATTGACTCGCTGATAGTTCCCTCTTCAAGTTGTTGCAATGCTTGTTGAACCTGATTTTCTAATTTTGCAATTTCCTGCAGTTTTCCCTCTATGCGCCAGAACTCGGTTTCCTTTTCATTCAGCACGTCCTGTTCGTGTAGATTCAGTGGTCGTGACTTCATTTCAGACGTCTTCTGAAATACGTCTTGTTGATGCTCTTTCAATTGCGTTCTCAATTCTGAAAGTTCTTCCGCTTTCTGCCAGAGCAGGGGCTCATAGGTTGTTTTCAGAGATTCGGATTTTTTCTTCTGTTGTGGATCCTCTATCGACATCGGTTAATTATACCAAACGGCAGTCCTCTTTTGATTGGAAGCACAATTACAAGCGAAGACGTATACATGCATCTGCGTCTTCTGCGGCCGCGATTAGTGCGGCTTTTGATTTGTATAAGTTTGCGCGATCAGCAGAGGTCTTGCGGCCCTTCATGCATTCTAGATGGAGGTGGATTCCATATGATAGTCCAGTTTTCCCAGTAATACCGCACTGTTCCCCTGCCTTATGAGGTCCTTTGGTAGGAAGAATATCTCGTAAGTGAAAGTAAACAAAAGTCCTATCAACTTCAGGAACATGGTAGAAGAAATAATTACCAAAATACTTGTGCTTGGCTCCGGTTTCAATCACTTCTCCATCCGCGCAAAAATACAGTGGAACATTATCTTCTCCTTGTGTTCCATAATCTGTGCCGGGATGAACTCCTGTTATCGGATAATTTTGAGAATCTGGAGTAAGAAACTTTTGCGTGATTTTGAATTTATCAATCCTAATGGGAGGAGACCATTTAGCCGGTGTCACCGGCTCTAAGTATGTTGCGGCGCAGAAACCTTTCGTACCGTTCGGAAGAGTCACGGCTTTCCATGCGTATTCGTCGCTTTCTAGCACCATTCCCGCCGGGATGCTCCCTACTTTAGGGTTGTCAACGCTGGGGCCAGACCGCAGATTTATAGTATCTGTCGCCTTAAATTTCATAACTTTATTTCGGAGTTATCACTCCTTCACGAAGCGCGCGATGAAATAGATTGAAGTAACAATAAACAGCCCCCACCACAGCCATATAAGGCCAATAAGATAGTCATAGAAATAGAGGCCCAATAAAATGCCAAGCGAGATAAGGCAGAGTTTGAGCAAACTTATTTCCCACCATTGAAATACCCAGGTTCTAAAAATTTTCATACTCCGCATTATACCAAACCGGCTGGGGGACTTGGAGTCGGACCAAGATTAAGAGCTTCAAAGGCTCCTGTCCTACCGTTAGACGATCCCCCAAAGTATATATCGCACAGAGAAACTCTACCACTACTTCTCTGATTCGTCCGCCCTTCCTCGCTTCACTCGTCAGGACCTGAAGGAAAGAGTTCCAAGACAGCGAGTTCTAGAGGAAGTGCAGGGATAGGCGCGTAGCGGATGCGCTCGGCGGCGCTAAGGAAGGCGAGCATGGTTGTGTGGG
>CAYJBK010000123.1:0-3807 GCA_964368365.1 uncultured Candidatus Saccharibacteria bacterium | reverse complement strand
TCCGAAAATCAATTTCATCGGACGGCCTCGAACAAAGCGTGGATCTGCTGTTGCAGCCTCTTGCCGCTTTTCCTGTCGGCATCGATGACCACATAACCCATCACTGGATCCGAGGGATTGATGGAAGTTATGACGGCCCCTCTTCTTTGTCCTTGGATCGGAAAGAGCAACGGCTCAATTACTTTGAGCAGGTCTGCGGCGTTTAGAGTCTGAGCGGCGTATCGGAACGAGTCGTGTGAAAGGAAGTATCGCTGGCTTTCCCATGAATCTCCGAAGAGATGGTTTGCAAGATCGTAGACATGCGTTCCTCCCGTTCTTCTTGGATTTGTCTCGACCGCATACAGATCGCCGTTTTTAGCGACGACAAAGTCGATGTCGCAGAACCCCCGGTAATTCAACGAGTGGTAGCGGTTTCCGACGGCCAGCCCGATCCTCACAAGCGCATCTTTAATTTGCCTTGAGAGAACGCCTTTCCCCATCTCGATCCCGAAAAACTGACCGTTTTCGAGCAACTGACCGCAGCAGTAAGTTACGCGAGGGCCATCATTGCCGATAAAGAGTTCCACAGAAGGCGAACCTCCCGCGACGCTTTCATCAGGTTGGATGAACTCCTCGACTGCAAAGAGCGTATTCTCCCAAATGGGATCTGGCGAAATCAGTAATCTGAAAACTTTCCGGGCGGCGGCGGCGTCCGAAAATGCTTCTGCTTTGAGCACCCATAGTCCCCAGCCTGATTCGCCGAAGTTCACTTTTACCACCGCGGAACGGCCTTGGGCATAAAACCATTCGGCTATGCCCATTGCTTCTTTCGCGTTTCGCGCCACAAAACCTTCCGGTATCAAGAGATGGCGGTTTGTTACGGCAAGCCGCTGCATCTCGACGCGGAACCCGATTTTTGAATCAAGATACTCCAAGACCCATTGAGGGAATGCGGTCAATTCTTCCTCAACGGCCGCCCGCACCCCAGTTTTACAGATCTCCTTGACTAAATGCCGAAGGGCGGGAACCACGGCGTACGGCAGAAACGAAACACTTTTTCCTCTGGACAAAGTTCTTTCAAGAAAGTCCATCAGAACTTTGTCTTTCAAGGTAGCTCTCGACAGCGCCACCGTTGGTTCTACCGGACAGATGTTTAGTACGTTTGAGAATCCGCACAGCGCCGCGTTGCGACGCATGAGTTCCTCTGGTATTGGATGCGACGTGATAACTATTTTGTTATCTCCGCCATAGAAAAATGCGCGCTGGGAAAGCACCATCTCATGCCGGATTCTACGGGTTCCATCATCGGTTCGCGAAACTTTTTCAAGTAGCCGCTCAAAAGCCTCGGCAGTATTGGCGACGACGACTGTTCGCATCATCCCTGTCCTCCTTTCAAGAGATTAAGGATGGCGGGCTACTCTCAAGGTACCCGCCACCCTTCTACAAAAGACTGCATCGCTTCGCGGCAATGACCACGATTTGCTCAACGAGGTCTTCGAACGAAAGTCCGTCGAAGCTCGCCATCATTGTGAGCGTATTGTTGAGCCCGTGCGTGTTCGGTCCGATTCCAGGGTTGTAGTTGACTTCGAGCAGATAGGGATTGTTCCCGGAATCGAGCCTGTAATCCATACGTGCGTAGTCCCTGCACTCGGTGGCCTCATAGATCATGCGGGTGTAGTCGGATAAACGATCAATCATGCTTGCCGGCAAATCCGCTCTGACCATAACCTCTTTCTTACCGCCCCACTTGTACTTGTAAGAACGGATTTTACCAAACGGTGAAGCCGCTTCCGGAAAAAGGAATTCGAGCGGCTGAAATATCCGAAGATCCGGAATATTCCCGATGACGCCGATCGAAATTTCTCTTCCTTCGATGAATTGCTCAACTAGGACAGGCTGTCCATATTCTCGCAGGACATCGTGAATCTTAATCCCCAATGCCCCTGCAGACGTAACAACACTGTCTTCCCGGATTCCGATGCTTGCCTCCTCGCGTATCGGCTTCACGATAAGCGGAAACCTTAACCCGCTTCTTAACGATTCTTGTCCCGTCCTGAAAACTTGGTGTTCAGCGACGGGAATGCCGTACGATCGCGCAACAAGCTTTGTCTTTTCTTTGTCAAGCGTGAGGTGCATGTTATGTGTGCTTGCTCCGGTGAAGGGAATTCCAAACGCTTCAAGCATTTCCGGTATTAAGGTTTCATTGGCATTCGTTCCGCCGAAAGCTTCGGCCATGTTCAAGACCAAGTCCACCGACGTACGGACCGCTTTCAAGCACTCCCAAAGGTCAAAGGCGGTTTCCATCGTTTCAACTTGATAGCCGCGCTCCTTCAGACCCTTGGATACCAACGGAACGATGATTGAAATCTCTTGTTCGCAAGAGAGGTCGGCTTGCGTCCCCTTTTTGACTTCTTGGGCAAGGTTATAGAGTATAAGAATCCTCATCGGTTTTCTCCTTCGAGTTTAGAGTGGTACGTTCCTGCCGTTATAATCCCTGCAGTGCGCCAGGTCTGGAACTTCCCAGAAGCCGAGAGGCACGGGAATTTTACCGACACCTCCGGCGATATCCACCACATACATGGGCAACGCGATGCCAGACATTCTTGCTTGGAGCGCTGTCATGATCTCTCGCTCCTTTTCGAGATCGCATACATAGTGTTCAAGCCCTTTCACATAATCACACCGATAGATGTAGTAAGGTGTGATACCTGCGTAGTACAGGCGCTTGAACAGTCTCTCGAGGGTATCAGTATCATCATTCACATCTCGAAGAAATACGCTTTGCGAGAGCACAGGAAACCCAGACTCCCTGAGAGCGACTAGAGACCTGATGACTTCATCATCCAGTTCATCTGGATGATTTGTATGCACAAGAATGTAAGAAACGAAGCGCGATGAGTTTTCCTTCAGCGTCTTAAAGACGTCTTTAACTTGCCGGGACGCCATGCTTCTCGGAGTATGAACCGGCAAACGTGTTCCTATACGCACGACCTTCACCGAACTGACCGTTGCCAGTCCATTGATGATCTTCACACAGCTGCTGGGCGCATACAACGGATCGCCACCGCTTAGAATTACATCATCTACTTCGGGATGGACATACAGGTATCTGATTCCAGCTGTAATGTCACTGTCCGAAAGGTCGCCTCCCGGCGTTCCAATCTGACGTATGCGCGTACACATTTGGCAGTGCGCTGCACAGCGATATGTTACTTTCCACAGAACCCGATTCGAGTACTTGTGGATCAGCCCCTTTACAGGAGAGTACCGAGTCTCTTCTTCAAGCGGGTCGCTTGAACCAAACATTGACTCAGTAAGGATTTGCGGGTAGAACTGTTTTAAAACCGCAGAACTCCCAGCTTGGATCTTTCTGCGAAGATGCGGAGTAATTCGTGTTTTCATGGTCGAATCCCCTTTTTTAATGAACGAACTTTACCTTGCCACAAAATACAATAAAAATTGACGATTGTAAACAATCTGAAGTTGACGAATGGAAAGTTTATTTTTGTGCCAAAGTCTCTCCGGTGTTTCCTGTGCTGACCGGCAGTTCGAACCAAAAGGTGCTGCCCTTGTCTATTCCTTCCGACTGGGCGCCTATCCTGCCGCCGTGGTCTTCAATGACGCGTTTTACAAAGTAGAGCCCAATGCCCATGCCAGCGGGGTCCAATCTTCGCGCTTCTTCCGTGCGGACGAATTTTATAAAGAGGCGCGGGATGTCTTCAGGTTTAATACCGAGCCCCCCGTCTTTTACCAAGACGCGCACGTACCCATCGCTTTTTTCTTCGGTAATAGCCACCTCGCCGCCGGGCTTTGAATATTTAATGGCGT
>CAYJBK010000122.1:0-3829 GCA_964368365.1 uncultured Candidatus Saccharibacteria bacterium | reverse complement strand
TGGCTCGCGATCGGCACGCACAAGAAGGTCAAGAGTCGCGCGACACTGCAAACACTCCTGATCTACTCGAACTGGGTTCTACTGCTGACGCCGATGGTTGCCATGACCTTCTTCAAGTGTCGGTGGACTCAAGAAGATAGTTTGGTTGCCGGACTCGTCGCAGTTTCAGTGGTTGCACTTCTCGCATGGGCGAAAGCTCAAGCGCGACCAATCACCGATCCAACGGTTCGCGGTATGCTCGTCGGACTTTTCCGTGTCGTTCCTCATCTCTACCTCACGTACTGCATCGTGCAGGCGGGAGGGAGCAAGGGAATTGCCGCGAAGACTGTCGTGGCGGCGAACATCACCGCGAGTGCACGGATCATTACCCTCATTCTCTCCGGTCGCAAGGACGGATGGGAAAAAGGGCTGGTGGCGTCGCTCATCAGCGAGTGCGCCAACGAGGCGAGCTGGGTGCTCGTGACGGTGATCTGGTTCGTTTACCAGTAAACCCTAAATGCTAAATACAACCGGCCGAGAGGTGCCGCGATTCTATACGAATCAACCTCTCTTCTAATTTGATCATGAGACAGCCAGTTTCGTGATTGAACAGAGGATCGATAGTTCTCTACAATAACAGTGCGAAAGTTAGGAGGTTCCCCATGAAGGTTCTTGTTATCGACGACAATCCGGTTCACCTCGCAGCGGCAAAGGCCCAGCTCAAGGATCACGAGCTCACGGTTGCAGGTTCGTATGATGAGGGTCAAGGACTCCTCAATGCAAACAGGGATGAAGACAAGTTCCAACAGCTTCTCAAGGAACGTGGGCTCAAGCAGGAGCTTGGCATGAGCGAAGAGAACCGCAAGGATCTCTGCCAGGCGAGCGACGATTCCATGGTTCCTTTCAGGTACGAAGCGGTGCTGGTCGACCTTCTCATGCCGGCAAGTGCGCAGTCTATGGGTCGCAACACGCGACTCGTCGGACAGGAGATGCCAGTAGGTATCTTCCTCGCGCTCTTCGCGGCAACAAGGGGTGCGAAGTATGTCGCGGTCTTCACCGACAGTGATCATCACTCGCATCCCGCCTCGGCCTGCTTCGACGTCTTCAATATGGAGGGTGAAGGCAGGCCTGTGCCGTTCATTGTCGCGAGTGCTCGCGTTATCCTCGCGAATAACCGCAATTGGGTCGCGCCTTTCTACAAGGACGACCTCTCGCGCAGGGCATCTTACGGTGATCTCTTCGAAGACGAGAAGAAGGAAGTGCGGCTTATCACCAACGCGAAGAACTGGGCCCGTCTCCTCGAGTACCTGCTCGATCCGTCGAGCGAAGAAAAGGACGAGTAGCACTAGTTCACCACAACGGCCCCCGATGGAATTGATCGACACGGTCTTCCGTGAGCGGTCAAAAGTTCTCGGAAACTTTTTTAAAATTCCGAACGGCAACAGGAGGTGCCAGATCACAACGATCAAAACCTCCCCTTTACTTTGATCATGAGACAGCCAGTTTCGTGATTGAACAGAGGAACAGTTCTTTGATACAAACGAAGTCTCGAATTGAGTTTTGAAGTTTTCAAGATTTAGTTCGGGACTTCGAACAAGATTACACTTCAACAACACACAACAAGGAGGAGAGATGAAGCTCGACGAGAAGGTTTTGCCGCAAGAAACGGCGATTCTGATTCTCGACATTCAGAACGACTTCTGTCACGAGAACGGAGCGTTCTCGAAAGTTCTTGGCTGGGACGCAGCGCCGATTCGCTCGATCGTGCCAAAGCTCGGACTTTTCGTAGACGAGGCTAGAGCACGGGGATGCAAAATCATCTGGAGCCAGATGATGAATCACCTCACTAGTTCTCCAAGCAACCTCGTCGAGAGACTCTCGGTGGGTTTCGAGAAAAGCGCGGGCAACTGGCCTTTCGGACTTGCGGAAGGTTCCTGGGGCTGGGAGATCTACAATCTGAAGCCCGCACCTACCGATGTCGTTCTCACCAAACGATACTTTGACCTCCTGAGTGTTCCAGGACTTCTGGATCAGCTTCGGGGAGTCGGTATCTGTACTCTTGTTGTCGCTGGTGTCTACACAGAGGTCTGCATTGCCGCAACTGCTCAACGTGGATTTTCTGAGGGATTCAATATGGTGATCCCTCGGGACCTGGTTGCCAGTGTAGTGCACCGGACCGAAACAGCCGCAACCGTGCTCGGCGTGGTTGGAGGCTACTGCGCGGAAGTAACGACCTCGAAAGAGATCGTCACGGCCTGGCAGAAGTAGTCCACATCACGCAACGCTCTGGAGATTAGCGTCTAATTCCATTCAACCCCGCGTCTCACGAGACACGGGGTTTTGCTATTTAAGCTGCTCTATACCGTTATTATCTTTTCAGGTAATATCAGGCCACTATGAATGTTTCAGAAGATAGAATAAATCTATGGGCGAGGCCAATTAGCGAGACTGAGGAGGAGAAATGTTCCCACGCGATAAACCAAATTACTGAGGCTGTGCGTAAACGTTTTGGTAACACTGTGCGGATTATTCACCAAGGTTCGCATCGAAATCGTACAAATGTTCGTGCTGATAGTGACGTCGACCTTGCGGCTGTCTATACCGATTCATACTTTTCTGATATCACGGCACTAGCATTTGTAGACCAAGAAGCTCACTGGAATAATCTGATTCCGGCGACATATAGTTTCGACCAATACAAGCAGGATGTCCACCAGTTGCTTCAAAAGGAGTTTGGCCTTCTTTCTGTAAATAGAAAAAATAAATGCATCCGAGTAGAGGGTAATACGTATCGTGTGCCTGCGGACGTAGTACCAGCTTTTGTTTCTAACCGTTATGGCTCACCTGGATCAGTATCACATGAGGGTGTTGGTTTTATTGCTGATAATGATTCGGTTGTTAAGCACAGCTTTCCAGACCACCACTACGCAAGCGGTGTCCGTAAGAATGATCAGACTAAGAATGTTTACAAAGTTGTGGTGCGAGTATTAAAAAATGCTCGCAATGAAATGGTAGAGAAAAATTTAATTTCAAAAGATCTCATGCCATCGTTCTTTTTGGAATGTCTCGTTTGGAATGCTCCCGAAGACTGTTTTCAAAATCCTACGTATCGGGAAGATGCGCGGTCTGTCGCAGCAGCGATCTGGTCGCACATGAACGATGTAAATATCCATAAAAATTACAAAGAGGTGAGTGAATTGGAGTGGTTACTGCGGCAATCACACCGTACACCGGTGGCGGCAGGCGAGTTTATGTTAAAAGTTTTTCATTATCTCGAAGCACAATAAACATGGCGCATAAAATGGAAAAAGAAAAAACTGATATTTTACTTTCAGCTCTAGAGGAGCGATATAAGTCTGTGCACGCAATCAGGGATCGAGTTGAGAGTATTGGGCTCTGGGCACTTGGATTGATGCTTGCCGCTGGAGGTTGGTTTATTATACACGGAATAAATTCATGCACTCAAAAAGTTCTTTATGCACTAGCATTAAGTGCAGCGTTCGGAGCTCTTCGGTTCCGCTACCTAAGAGACCTAGAAGGCGGATTTAGAAATCAGCTTCGAATTGCTGTGCGGATAGAAAAAGCCCTTGGTCTCTTTACACCTAAATTTTTTGATGAACAGGACGAGCCTATTTATCCAAAGAGTTTTGAGAAAGCCGGAACAGATCATGCAAGTGGTCGCTTTTTTCAGTCAACTCACATACTTTTATACATTGGGTTCTTTTTTCTAATCGCGTCCATACTTTTCTCGAATAATTCTGGCGATGCTCAAAAAATAGGCGATGGTAGTGTATTGAGGCCTTTTGAGTTTTATGAATATCAACAATAATGATCGCTCTAGTTTCCTGGA
>CAYJBK010000121.1:0-3873 GCA_964368365.1 uncultured Candidatus Saccharibacteria bacterium | reverse complement strand
GTTGTCAAAAACAGTTAAATTCTGTGCAAAGTATCCCATGAGAAGTCCAAAGAGCACCGCGCGCTCATAGAGCGAAAAATCGCTTCGCCGAGGGTGCAACATCACGTATACTGCCGAACCAAACAGTGCGAGGTAGGAAAGGGCACCCAAGACACCGCCGGCAATAAGCCAGTCAAGGAATACATTGGGTGTGCGATCAAACCACTGCTCTTGTGCCCAGAGATGCGGATCATAATACTTGTTGAAAACGACATTGTAATTGTCTTGTCCCCATCCGAGAAGTGGGTGCTCCAGAAAGCCCCTGAGCGAGATCGGCCAGATATATTTGAAACGCGAAATAACCGTTGTCTCGTTGAAAGACGAGAACCGCTTGAGCACTGGGCTAGTTTGGACAAAACTCGTGTTTCGGACTGCAAAGAAAAGACCTGCCAAGATGAGTAAAATACCCGCAAGGGACAGCGTCACGGAACGAGCCCGACCAGGCTTTGCAAACGCAACCGCAAGCGCAGCAAGAAATATGCCGCCCAGTGCACCGAGAATAGCACCGCGAGTTGCTGTGTAGTAGAGCACATACACCTGGAAAAGCAGGATCTCTCCGTAGAGAAGCTGCGCAAGAACTGACTGCTTCTTCTTGAGAAATGCCCATAGCGCAAGGTGAATAATTCCAGAGATGAAAAACCATCCGAACATAGCCTTCGCAGGATCAGTAAACCGAGCAGGAATTCCCTGAAGATTAAAAAGTCCCGTGAGATACACGGCATACGCAAAAAGGATCGCATGTGTGCCAGCCACACTCCCTGCTATTAGATTCATAGCCCCCTTTTCCTCAGATTTCAAAGCGTACAATCCCGATAAGAAAATGGAGAAGAGAAGATAAATTGCAAAATATGCGGCATTACCAAGCGTCGCATCAACGCGCACACCGCCCTGATTTATATCAAAAACATGATAGAGCTGGAGAACACCAAATATAGCCAGGAAAAAACTCACAGCAAACGAGGTATGGAAAAATCTTCGCCATAACTCCTCGGTCTTGAGCATGGAAATAAGGACAAGAAAGTAGACACCGAAATGAAGGTGCGCAACGAGGCCTTCCATGCGCTCAAAATCAGACCAGAAACTCCGATAGGGGTTTACGCCAAAAAAATCAGCTACTGCCATAGCCCCTATAAAAAGCCCAAGCGCCCAAAGTATCAGAGATTGGCGAGGACGGTACTGTGGGTCGCGAATTGCGAGAAACAGCCATAGAGCCCCTACTACCTCAACAATGATGCGAAACGCAAAGTTCTTGCCCGTAATAAACGGAAAGAACATATTGTGATATACGAGAATTGCTACAAAGGGAGTCAGGAAGAGTCCTGTGAGGATAGAGCGTCTAAGCCATGTATTGAGCATGCCTTTTGTTATACCACAAGCCTAAGCCAGAGGTCCATACTTCTCTTTTTTCTCAATAACGTAGATAGTGCTATACCCTAAGTTTCTTAAAAAACGCTCTGTTCTATGAGCATCGAGCCACCGAATAAGTACTAAAAAATTTGCAAAAAAGGGAAGGCACAGCGAGGAAGCGCTCTGCTCGGTAACAGTAAATCCTTGTCGACGAACTCTGCCCTGGAGTAACCACGGGAAACGAGATATCCGCTGAACATCCTTTCCCTCGCTCGGTATAAGGACGCCGCTATCACCGAGCACAAGCGCCCAGAGCATCGCAACGAAGCCAGAAAAAAAGGCGAGAAAAGAACGAGTATTCATGCGGTAATAGGTACCCCCTCCCACTTCAACCCAAGAACACATGTTAAGAAGCGTCGGAATCACGACCACTGCCTTCTTTTTTGTAACACGCATAATTTCTGAAAGACGGTCCTCAAAATGAAAGGGGTGTCCGAGCACGTGGGCGGCGACCACAAGATCAAAACTATTATCTGTAAACGGCAGGGCTTCTGCATCTGCTACCAGAAATTCTGTTTTTTCTTCTTGCCCTGCGGCACGGGCCCCCTCTCGAGCGCGCTCGATTTTTTCTGGCGAGATGTCTACGCCCACCGCAAGCGCGCCACGGTCAACTATCATGCGCGAAAGCGAACCGTCACCACATCCTAGATCGAGCACCTGCATTCCAGGATGGACAGTGGCGGCAACATCTTCACGCCACATCTTCTCTACGTATGTAAACAAAGGTGACACCATCGCATCCAGGCCAGTATTATCTCTCACTATTGGCACACTTTTTAAACTGTTCTCTCAGCAAGGGTACGAGCGAGAAATCGTTTGTTTCAGTTGGGACGTGCGCAAGAATATTTACGCCTTCCTCGTTGTAGCGAGGAACCAGATGCCAGTGTACCTGCTCTATCTCATCCATATAGACAAGGTACACCTTCTCGAGATGAAGCGCCTCAAGTAACGTGGTTCGCGCAACACCCACAATATCCATTAAATGCTCGTATTCGCCATGAGAAAGAGAGTGAATATCTTTTACAGCCTCCTTCCATACCACAACGGTGTGTCCCGGAGTGAGCGGAAAGGACGCGAGGCAGACGTACAGTTTTTCATCTTCGTAGACGATGGCTTCCTTTGGAGGATTGGGGAGCTTCTGCATAAAAGAGATTATTCGACGGCAAAAAATCCTTCTGGAGTTTTCTCGAGCAACATGCAGGTGCCTCGCTCTGCGCCAGAAATGAAAGGCTGTAATTTTTGGGTCGTGTGGTCAAATGTAATGCGGGACACCGTGCGATACAGAGCCGTGTTTACAAATATGCGTTCATAATCAACCTTCCATGTGTACATAGATCCCTTTTTTGCATGGTGATACGGCTTTCGTGTAGGATAGTCGGGCCCAAAGTCACCAATAATCAAATGTCCTCCCGGCCGTACAAGCCGATCGATCTCAGCAAGCGCTCGGAAAAATTCCTCGCGCGAAACCCAGTGAAGTACATAGTTAACTATCACAAGATCAAACTGTTCCTTGAGTGGCACCTTTGACGCTACCCCTCGGACAAAGCGAACTTTCTTATATTTCTTCCTTCCATCAGCGATTGCTTGGAGAGATGGCTCGACGCCCACCGCCTGACTTCCAAACTGCTTATTCAATGCGTCAAGGCGAAAACCATTGGAACACCCTATCTCAAGAACAGTCTTGGGGCGTAATCCGTATTGCTCTACGAGGTAAAGCGGTGGATCAAGCCGCGCAGACCCCAAGGCATCTTTGTTTCTTAAAAACCACTGGTCGCCTTCTCCTCGGAAAAAATAAGTGTCTTGTTTAGCCATGGCGTTTTAATTCTGCTCGTGCATCATATACTTTTCTAAAGGCCCGAATAACATCATTCAGATCATCTTTTGTGAGAGGAGGACGCATATACTCATGAGTAAAGAGCGTTTTCTCGTGTAATCGCTCAACCGTCGGACACATTCCCTTCTTGTACTGACGAGATGTAAGAGAAAAAGGGTACCCGCCCTTTCCAAACGCAATACGCTTTTGGAAAAGCGGGAGTAAGTAGAGAGGCTTTACATATCCTCCTTCGACTTTTGGTCCTTCTGTTTCGCGAAGCTCGACCAAGGGAAGTTCTGCTTGTACGGCTTCAATGAAGCGGTCACGAGAAACCCCGACGATCTTTTCATCGAAAAGAAATGCCTGCTGATAGTATACGTGTGTCGCTCCCGGTCGCGTCGGCGCCGCGCGTATGCCGGGAATTTTTGAAAGCTCTCTCGCAAGATATTCACAATTCTTAACCCGCACGGAAACAAGGCGCTTGAGCTTCTTAAGCTGCTCTCGACCAATCGCTGCCCCAATCTCTGTGAGCCGAAAATTAAAACCGATCATATTAACCAGATCTTTTTCGCCCTTCGGTCCCACAACGGCTTCTGCGTGGTTACGGATTAAGC
>CAYJBK010000120.1:0-3929 GCA_964368365.1 uncultured Candidatus Saccharibacteria bacterium | reverse complement strand
GAGGGACTCCCCGGGGAGGAGTTTGAGATGACCATCGAGCTTAAGCTCATTGCTGATGTTGGTCTTGTCGGTCTTCCAAACGCAGGGAAGTCGAGTCTTTTGAATGCCCTTACTAATGCAGTGAGCCGCGTCGGGAGCTACCAGTTCACCACGCTCGAGCCACATTTGGGTGTCTACTACGGCGTTATTCTTGCCGATATTCCCGGTCTCATCGAAGGCGCGTCTGGAGGAAAGGGACTTGGTACTAAATTTTTACGCCACATTGAGCGTACACGCGTGCTTTTTCACCTTGTATCAGCCGACTCAGACGATCTTATCCGTGATTATGAAACGATTCGAAAAGAACTTGGCGCGCATAATCCCGAGCTGCTTCTAAAGCCCGAACATATTTTCATAACGAAGAAAGACCTTGTGAGCAAGCAACGGATCGCAGAGATCGTAAAGACCTTCAAGAAGAAAAAACTTGAGGCTGTTGCCATTGCTGTGGGAGATGCTCCAGATCTCGATTCTGTGAAATGGGCGCTTGCGGACGTCGAGAAAACAAAGGCTCCGCCCACCCAGTAACTACTGAGGGACGGAGCGGACGATCTTGCGAACTATTTTGAAGGTTTTTGGATCCCACACCACCTGGTTCTTTCGTGGGCCTTCTTGTATTTCGACCCTGGCACCGTAGTGCCGGATATCGATGACTCGTGCCTCGTGCTCGCGAAGATCTCCGTAGATTATGATTGCCACGGTGTCGTTTCGCTTGAGTGTCTCTGTGTCCGCTTCTTCTTCGCGCTCGCTCATGCGTCTTCGTGCCAACTCCTCGATCGTCGAGTGTAGGTGCATCTGAAGGGCATAGAGACGAACTCTGAGCGCATGCAGATCCTTGTGTGCCTCACGAGTGCGTACGCATCCCGAGTTTTGCGTAAGTACGCTGAGCGCAGTGGGATCAAGTGGAGATTCTTCCCAACGGTGGTTTTCGAGGTTCCAGTATAGGGCGTGGAAGTTCTCCTTGTCGTCTTGATAGAGAGCCAGACCATTCGCAATGTCGTAGGCTCGTAAAACAAGTGGCACGGGTACCTCCCTCCGTACGGAGTGTCTCGGTGCACTGTCCAGCTTTAGTGTATACAAAGCTGGATTTTTTTGCATCAAAAAAACACACCCGGTTGCAGCACTGGCAACCGGGTGTCATCCCTCCCCCGAGGGATCTTGATATCATGTGAGTCCAGCGAAGGGAGGGCTCTCCGAATGCGGGAGGATTTCCCATTCCTGACCGCGGGCTTCGAGCTTGGCCCCTGTGGATCCGATCAGCGTCTCCGTGATGTGTCGTCGCAGAAGGATGAACGCTTTGGGCATCATGTGTTTCTGCCACTTGCCGTTCTCGTCCTTCCAGGCAACCCATTCGAGGGTGATCGCGATGCGCCCGGGCCCCACCTTGATCCGCTTGATCGGGCCACGGTGTACGGGTGCATCTGGCTTTTTGACAACCAGATGAGTACCCACGTAATCCCGGTGATTCCAGGTCAGTTCACGAACATCGGGTCCATTGGTCCGGGTCACCGTTCCTCTTCCTCCTTCTGATCAGCACGAGTCCGCAGTTAAATCTACGGCACTTATACTACTGAGTCAAACTATTTTCGTGTGGAAATCTCCTCTACGAGAGAGGTTATGAACGTATCAAGAGCTATTTGTCCTTGCGGACCCTTGTCGCGCGATTCTACTCCGACTGCGTTTGCCGCAATTTCTTTGTCGCCTATGACAAGAAGGTAGGGGATTTTCTGGGTTTTGCCTTCGCGTATTTTTTTACCGAGAGTGCCGTTGGTGTCATTAAGCTCATAGCGTATGTCGTGCTTCTGGAGCTCTGCCACCACGGCGCGTGCATACTCAAAATGTGTGTCAGAAATAGGTAGGATCATGACCTGTACTGGGGCAAGCCAGGTAGGGAAGGCGCCCGCGAGGTGCTCAATGAGCACAGCGCTAAAGCGTTCCAGTGAGCCCATAATCGCGCAGTGGATCATGACGATACGTTCCTTCTCGCCTTTCTCATTTGTGCAGGTGAGGTCAAACCGCTCCGGCATGTTCATGTCGAGCTGGATCGTAGCAACCTGGAGCTGTCGACCGAGCGAGTCGGTACTGATGAAGTCTATCTTGGGCCCGTATAATGCAGCCTCTCCTGGAGCTTCATAGAAATCTGCACCGCGTTCGGTGGCGATTTCACGGAGCGCATTTTCAGCAGTGGTCCAGATTTCTTCTGTTCCAAGATATTTTTCCATTTTCGCGTGATCGTGGAACGAGAGGCGCACTTTAAGCTCAAATCCAAAAGTTTTGTAAAAGGTGTCGATCATATCCCAGATCTTGAAGAATTCTTCCTTCAACTGGCTTTTTCGGCAGAATACGTGAGCATCGTCTTGAGTGATACAAAGCACTCGAGAAAGACCAGAAAGCTCGCCGGACTGCTCGTCACGATATACCATAGTAGTCTCAGCATACCGCTCTGGCATTTCCCGGTAGCTGTGGGGCACGCGATCAAAGATTTGCGTGTGATGTGGGCAACTCATCGGCTTCATGGCAAACTCTTTTCCTTCGCGCGTGTTTATTTTGAAGAGATCTTCCTTAAATTTATCCCAGTGTCCGCTGGTCTCGTAGAGAGATCGTTTGGTTATATGGGGAATCGTGACGCGCTGATAGCCTTTTGCTTTTCGGAGTTCCCATACAAAAGCATCAAGCTCTTGGCGCAGTATCGTGCCTTTGGGCGTCCAGAGGGGGAGTCCTGGGCCGACAAGCTCGGAAAAGGTGAAAAGATCCAGTTCCTTGCCGAGTTTTTTATGATCGCGCTTTTTTGCCTCCTCCACCATGGCAAGGTGTGCGTCCAGAGCTGCCTTGCTTTCGAACGCAAGGCCATAGATGCGGGTGAGTTGGGCACCTTTCTCATTCCCGCGCCAATACGCTCCCGCGATCCGGTCGAGCTTAAAGGAATTTCCTTGGATTTTAGAGGCGTCGTCAATGTGTCCGCCTCGGCAGAGATCTGTAAAAAACCCGCACGTGTAGAGCGTGATCTTTTCTCCCTTACCGATGATTTCGTCAATCAATTCGAGTTTATACGGGTTCCCCTTAAAGAATTCTCGCGCCTCTTCCGCCGAAACTTCTTTGTGCGAAAATTCCTTCCAAGTCTTAAGGATCTCACGCATTTTTTCCTCAATTTTCGGGAGGTCGTCTTGAGAGAGCGGGGTGGGGAATTCAAAATCGTAGTAGAAACCGGTATCTATAGCTGGGCCGATCGTGTTTTTGGTGCCGGGATAGAGTTCGAGCACAGCAGCCGCTAAAAGATGCGCCAATGAATGGCGCAGACTTTCGAGTTTTTGATTATTTTCCATGTCGCCCATAATACCACGGGCGGTACGCTTCGGCTACAGCGCTTTAAAGCCGTCAGCGAGGATGGAGAATTCGCCGTTGCGGTGCGAGACTTTGCCTTTTACTGCGAGGCACGCTTCTGGGAGTAGCAATGCTTTTGATTCAGTATAGGTGCGAGGGAAGATTACCACTTCTACTGACCCAGTAAAATCAGCGATGGGCATGAAGGCCATGTGGTCGCCGTTTTTTGTATTGTTGATTTTGAGCTCCTCTACAAGCCCTGCTACGACGACGGGTGTGTTTTCTGCCGAATCCTTAATACTTTTGATCGTTTGTTCGTGTTTCTCAAACTTCTCTTTGAATTTTTGAAGTGGATGGCCGGAGACATAGAGGCCAAGGAGTTCTTTTTCCCAAGAAAGCTTGTCGGCCATGCTGGCGGGCTCGGAGGGCTTTAGCTTGAGGGTGGGAATTCCGGCCGTTGACTGGTCTTCAAAAAGTCCAAAAAGTGAATCTTGATTACTGCCGGCGTTTTTGCTGCGTTCGCGATTGTATTCGAGCGCCTCATCCATATTAAAGAGGAGTAGACCACGTTC
>CAYJBK010000119.1:0-3977 GCA_964368365.1 uncultured Candidatus Saccharibacteria bacterium | reverse complement strand
CCGAGCTCTCCCTCTTCAGAGGTCCTCTGGGTGCTTCTTCTTCGGCGCTGTTTACCGAAGGTATCTTGGCCTTTGCCAACTCTATCTTCGGTGACGCTGTAACGGATGTAAACCTCTTTAGGGGTACGCTCCAAGCATCTACCACTGCTTTGTTTGACGGTCTCGCACTGTTTGGTATGGATAACAATTCGAGTAACGTCGGAATTGGCGCTACCACTTCTCCCTTTGCGCGCCTTTCTGTCGCCGCTCAATCGCTCGCATCCGGAGCCGTTTTTGCTGTTTCCACCTCAACTGCCGTGGCAACTTCGACTGCGCTTATTGTTGACCGGAATGGCCGGCTCGGTGTGGGTACCTCAAGTCCGAGCGCCCCCTTCGCGCTCTCTGTTCAAGGTGACTCGCTCTTCGGTGGCGCAGGAACCTCTACATTCACCGGATTCATCGATGTCACTGGTACTGGCGTAAATGCCACATCTACCTTTACCTCAAACCTTCAAGTAGGTGGCAACCTCAAGGTCGGCACCGGATCAATTCTCCTGAATGGCTCTGCGACTTCTACGTTTTCGACGGGAGGTATTAATGTGACGACTGGCTGCTTGGCTATTAATAATGTTTGTGTCACCGAGCTTGTTACCTCGGCTGGCGGTTGGACCGACAACGGGTCGACCGTCACGCTTATTAATTCGGCAGATTTTGTGGGCATCGGTGACACCACCCCTGCCTCTGCCCTCACCGTCGGTGCCTCCGATGCATTCCAAGTAAACTCCTCCGGAAACATCGTGAACATCGGCACTGCAGCACATACCATCGCTAACTCTTCCGGTGCCCTCGGTATCGACTCAGCATCCACTGGTGCCCTGAACGTTGGTACTGGTGCCAACGCCAAAACCATTACCGTCGGTAACAGTACAGGTGCAACGGCGCTCGCGCTCACCTCTGGTACCGGTCTTCAATCCTTCACCAGTTCCGCTGCTACAGGAAATGGATTTAATTTCACTGCAAATTCCATTACGACCGCAACCGCTCTTTCTGTCACGGCGAACGCACTCACCTCTGGTACTGGATTCTCCATGACCTCTTCTGGAGCTGCAATGACCGGTGACCTTGCCAAGATTGAAGAGACAGGAAGCAATGCTGCAATTACGGGCAACGCGCTCAAGGTGGGTCTCACGGGTTCTGCCGCTGCCGGTACAGCACTCAATATAGCCAACAATGGTACTGGACTTGCGTTCCGAGTTAACGATAACAGTGACTACGCTGATGCCACGCCATTTGTCGTTGATGCTGCGGGGAATGTTGGTATTGGTAATGACACTTCTCCTATCGCTCTCCTCACTATCGGTGCCTCCGACGCCTTCCAGGTAAACAGCTCCGGCCGTGTCCAGGCAAACATTGGCGCGTCAGGGGCGGGGAACCTGGCCTACTCCTTTGTGGGGGATACGGATACGGGACTCTATGCATCTGCCGCAAATGAAATCAATGTCCAGACCTCCGGAAGCGACAGGCTTACTGTTGCATCCGGTGGTACTGTGGGCATCGGTGACACCTCTCCCGCCGCCCTCCTCACCGTCGGTGCCTCCGATGCATTACAGGTAAACAGCTCCGGCCGTGTCCAAGCAAACATTGGAGCGTCTGGCTCCGGAAACCTTGCCTACTCATTCGTGGGGGATACGGATACGGGACTCTATGCATCTGCCGCAAATGAAATACGGTTTCAAACGTTGGGTTCGGATCGTGTGACCCTTGATGCAGCCGGTTCTCTGGGCATCGGTGACACCACCCCTGCCTCTGCCCTCACCGTCGGTGCCTCCGATGCATTCCAAGTAAACTCCTCCGGAAACATCGTGAACATCGGCACTGCAGCACATACCATCGCTAACTCTTCCGGTGCCCTCGGTATCGACTCAGCATCCACTGGTGCCCTGAACGTTGGTACTGGTGCCAACGCCAAAACCATTACCGTCGGTAACAGTACAGGTGCAACGGCGCTCGCGCTCACCTCTGGTACCGGTCTTCAATCCTTCACCAGTTCCGCTGCTACAGGAAATGGATTTAATTTCACTGCAAATTCCATTACGACCGCAACCGCTCTTTCTGTCACGGCGAACGCACTCACCTCTGGTACTGGATTCTCCATGACCTCTTCTGGAGCTGCAATGACCGGTGACCTTGCCAAGATTGAAGAGACAGGAAGCAATGCTGCAATTACGGGCAACGCGCTCAAGGTGGGTCTCACGGGTTCTGCCGCTGCCGGTACAGCACTCAATATAGCCAACAATGGTACTGGACTTGCGTTCCGAGTTAACGATAACAGTGACTACGCTGATGCCACGCCATTTGTCGTTGATGCTGCGGGGAATGTTGGTATTGGTAATGACACTTCTCCTATCGCTCTCCTCACTATCGGTGCCTCCGACGCCTTCCAGGTAAACAGCTCCGGCCGTGTCCAGGCAAACATTGGCGCGTCAGGGGCGGGGAACCTGGCCTACTCCTTTGTGGGGGATACGGATACGGGGTTGTACCGGTCGGGGGCAAACGAGATGCGTTTTCAAACACTGGGCGCAGATCGGCTTACTATTAATTCTTCAGGTATTGTGGGTGTTGGGGTTGGGGCGGCTACCCCCCGAGGAATTTTGGAGGCAAAACGGGCTTCAACAGATACCACTTTCGGAGGTACTGATTTTGATGCGGTTGTTATTTCCAATACCAACGGCAACGGCAATCATTCCGGTATCTCTTTTTCAGGAGAGCAGGTTAATCCTATTGCAGGAATTGCGATTCTCCAAAACAGTTTTGGATCGTTCCTTAAATTCGGTACGTCAGATAACTATGGGAGCGGTATTACTAATACCGCTATGACAATTGACCACAAAGGTGCGGTGAGTATTGTTACCGCCCAGACAGCCGGATTATTTGCTCTTACTGCGGGAGATACGAAGTTGGCACTTGGAGGTGCGACCGGAGATTTTCTGATTACCGGTCTTCCTACCCGTGCAGCAGGAAGCCTTAATGCTCTCTGTTACAACACGTCGAGTGGTGATGTGTCGTCTGACTCAGGTACAACGTGTGCGGCATCTGATGCACGACTTAAGCACGATATCACACCGCTCTCAAGTACTCTAGGTGTGGTACGCGCTCTCCAGCCCTCGACGTTTGAATTCAATGTTGCGACAGGCACGATCAAGGCTGGATTTATTGCCCAGAACGTGTTGCCAAATATTCCTGAATCTATTGGATACGATAGTGATGGATTTATGTCGGTTGACCCAACCGCAGTCCTTGCCTACGCAGTGAGAGCTCTTCAAGAAGTTGCCACCACAACAGCCTTTCTCTCCAACTCCTGGGCAACGACGACGGCTCCCCTTATCACCGCAGATAGCGGAGGCAACCTTACCTTTGGTACCACATCCGCGCTCACTATTTCGAGCAGCGGCCTTCTCGCTATTGGCACATCAACGGATCCTCTCTACAAGCTCAAAGTAGGCGGCGACGTTGCCGCTACAGGGTTTATCAACGTATCAACTGGTGCATCTAAGACCGACATTGAGCACCTCACCACCCAAGAAGAAGCCTCGATTCTCGATAAGATCGAAGGGGTGCAAGTTGCCACATATCGATACAAAACGGAAGACCCCGGGAACCCCACCCGTCTCGGCCTCATTGCAGAAGAAGCCCCCTCGGAAGTGCTTTCGGTAGACGGTAAAGGAGTCGACATTTATAAACTCTCGACCTTTGCCCTCGCCGGTATCAAGGCTCAGCAGAAGGAGATCATGAGACTCTCTGCTCTTATTGCCACGCCATCCACGGGGCCAGGTCTCAGCCTCGCTGCATTCCTCGACGCTATTAATAGTTCCGGCGGGCTCGTTGTTAACCGGGTGACGACACAGGTACTGTGCGTGGGAAGCACCTGTGTTTCTGAAGCAGAGCTCAAAACGCTCCTCGACAGAAATGGCGTGACGCCCCTTTCGGGAGATCCTCAG
>CAYJBK010000118.1:0-3995 GCA_964368365.1 uncultured Candidatus Saccharibacteria bacterium | reverse complement strand
CATGACATCAAACATGCCGTCGAGTGTGATATAACTCAATGGAGTGTTGGCGGTAAGCAGCATTAGTGGTACTGGGTGCGCAAGCAGAATAGGAACGGCTTCACGAATGTACCGCGCGTTAAGATCAATAGTTGCTTCATTAGGACCCTTCACTCCATGTGCGGTCCAATCGGCAAATTCTTTCTGAAATGATGTACTATGCTCTACTGCGAACATAGAAGGTATAAGTACCGTGTAGAGCGTTACTCCCTCTTCAGACGTGATGCCTATGGTGTGGAATTCTCGATAATTTCGGTAGAGCCATGGACTCAAGACCAGCAAAAAGACTGCGATAAAAACACCGGCGGCAATTATTCTTTCTTTTGTTAGTTCTTTTCTGAAATGGAACATGAAGATAGGAGCAAGGATGAGCGGGAGGTACATTGACACAGGTTTTGTCAGGGTAGCTAAACCGAGAAATGCAGTTGCAAAAATGCCGTGGTACCACATCTCTCGATGCACATACTTGAATGCGTAATACATTGACAGCAAAAAGAAAAAAATAAATAATGTTTCACTGTAAAAAATCGTTGAGTATAAAATAGATGCGGGCTCCAGAGCGAGTAAAACACCCGTACCGACAATAACGCCACGTGCGTTGAACATAAAACGCACAATATTCATCGCCATAACCGGCAGGAGACTACCCAAGATTATCAGCAGAATTATCGTCAGCCAGTAACTCCCAAAAATACTGTAGGTAGAAGCGAGGAAATAGGGCTGTAAGGGAGGCCGAAACGAATTAGGTGCATACGGCGGTGTATCCTCACTCGAAAAGCCGTTACCGTGAATGATATTCTCGCTTATCACATAATATCCATCGGCACCCCTAACCGCGCCGACAAGGTCGCCTTGATAAGAATTAATACTGATGCCCAAATATAACAACCGCGCTATTAAGGCGAGTATAAAAATGCATATTTCAACCTTATGATTTCTAAAAAAATCTCCCGCCTGCGTCATGTGGACAATTCTATCTTTTTTTTCTCGCGACCGCCACAAGGTTCTTACCTAATGGGAACGATATGAAGGATTCAATTCTGCTCATGAGGGGTACAACAACTGCGTCATAGAACGCAGCGTTATTCCCTGTCAAACGTTTCCTCATTACCCTCATGAGCAAGAACCACGGCAACACGCCGACAATATCAAAATAGTGAATCGTAATTATCTCAAATCCGGTTTTTTCAAGCAGATCTCTCATTTCACGTTTATAGTAACGGCGCTTATGTCCAACTGAACGGTCATGCTCGCCGTAAAGCCACTGTAGAGCTGGAACAAATATGCATATAGTGCCGCCATCCTTTAGTGATTCATGCGCATGCTGAAGCTCTTTCTCATCATTCTCAATATGTTCAAGTACATTTATGTACATGACTGAGTCAAAATACCCACGATATTGCGCGCTGATATCAGTAAAGAGTTCCTTCAGACATATGACGCGAGCATCGCCACGGAAACGTTCTACAAGAAGCGGATACATCTCCAGCGAAGGTTCAACCGCAAATAACTTTTCCACTGGGCGCCGTAAAAGAATGAATGAAAATGTTCCGGAACCCGCTCCTACTTCTACCACCTTTGTACCGAGATACGGCGAAAATTCCCGCAAGATCCACTCATGATAATTCGGTGCGAGGGACATCGCCTCCAAATCTCTTCCTTCATATGTAGTATCCGGTGACACAACACAATCCTACGCTATGATAAAATGCCCGCAAGCGTATGCGTGTCATGAACCACATAATCCAGTTCATTAAAATGCTGGCGAATTTGCGTCTGATACGCACCATCGCCGTGGGGGCCGTTGCAGTCACCGCACAGACCATCGTGTTTGAGATTCTCGGTATCTATCTGCAACTCGTTTCCCCGAGTACCGCTGTCTTGATCGGTGCGGAAGTCGGGATTCTGACGAATTTTTATCTCAATAATCGTTTTTCCTTCCACGACCGGCAGCACAAGATATCACTTCTCTCACGCCTCATGCGCTTTCATCTCGTATTGAGCGGCGCCGTGCTCCTACAGTGGTTGTTCGTGTTCACGGCAGAATATTACGGAAACAGTCTTCTATATATACACATTGCCTACGTAGCCGGCATTATTCTCGGCTTTGCATGGAATTACACGTTTTATCTTCTTTTTGTGTGGCGATCGCAAGAACCATCAGGCGAGTTTTCTGGCAATCACGAGGAACTGCTTACCAAGGATGCGCCACGCGAACGGAAGACGTAGGTATACCGATACAAAAAAAGGAGGATAATGCGGACCACTCGCCATCGTAAATGGTAAAAATTGAGCGATACATTTCTCTATGGAAAAACCGCTGTGCGACAGCGTCTCGGCAAGCGAGAGTTCGGTCAGTGGTATGTGGTGGTCCCAGAAATCCCAGTAGGCACCGGGAACATATTTAATATTCGGTCCCATTGCGATAAGGCGTCCGCCCGGCTTAAGACACCGCTTCGCTTCTTGGAGCGTACGCGCAAGCGCAGGCTTGTCGGGCAGATGCTCAAAGAAGTTGCTTGTGAAGACAATGTCAAGACTCCCGTCTTCAAGCTTCCATGGCTCTGCGCAGTCCTGTGACAATACTTCGACATCTGCGTGCGCTTTCTGTTTCGTGTCGGAATTTAGATCCAGAGCATATTTTTTGCCGCACTGCACATTGTTTATGAATTCACAATAGCCGGCACCAAGATCCAAGACGACAGATCCTCGGTCAATAAACTGTTGAAAATAATCTCGCAACAAAACGAGCCATACTCTATCTCTGTACTCAAGTCGGCCACGAAAACGAGCTTCGTACATGCGCTGCAATTCTTGACTTGAATGCGGAGCGTTACTCATAGGTGCCATAATTCAAATCGGTCGTCAGCATATACCCGAATGGCTCCAAGCATTTCCGGATGGTACTGGGAGTTAACGATCTTGTCTTTCAAAATATAGGTTACGTGATATTTCTGCAAATATGCGTGGATGTTCGGCTTAATGTCGTTCTGGAACTTGTTCTCTAAGTCAATAAAAAATTGGGCGCCAAGAAGGCTTTGTGGGGTTGGCACTGTTCCACAATCTTTGTTCTTGTTCCAAAAGAATGCTATCCGACATAGTTTAATTCCGCGCTCGACCGTTTTTGCCTGATGCACGGAATCACGACGTCCGAGATATAACACCATCTCACTGTTTGACCTCAAGGTCTCCAAGCTTGGGTCATTGAAATATTGCGAGACAAGGTAACGTTCTCGAATTTCTCCTTCAGGTACTAACTCCAGCATGCCCCAGTACGCATCGAGGGTAAAATGTCTTGTGTATTCAGGTAGAAAAGTTACCGACAAATCGTGCGGGTCACTCCAAACGACAACCGGATCCCTCTCGGTATTTTGTAGCCATGCGAATGGCTTAGCGTAGGACTGCCGTGACCGCCAAATGACACTGTCAACATTTGGGCTAACAAAAGCAGCCATGGAATGGCGTATAAAATTAATGCTTACGGCCGATAATAGAACAACAACGGTAAAAGTAATCCATTGTATCGACCGTGAAAGCATTCCACGCACATTCCACAGCAGTGTGGCGATGCTAATGGTAGTGAATGCAAGCCATGTATATATTAGTCCTGATAAGTGTTCACCAGTCTCTAACAATTTGCCTGTGATAAGATTACTCCCCTGCATGATCCAGAGACCGAGTCCACTGATTACAAAAAAGGCCCCAATCATAACGAGTTCATAGTTTTCCCTGAGAACTTTTGCGCGCCAGTACAGGATTGCGAGTAATGCACACACAATTCCCACCCACCCGCCAGAATAGATAATCTCTGCCATCGGCAAATGCGTATGTACAAGCCCGAGACGGCCGACACTCTCCCAAAAGTATGGCGATGAATTCGAGAGCCATAATGCATAGAGAGGAACAGGCATACCGATCACTACCCCTATACAGAGATCGGAAGAGCACACGTCTGAACT
>CAYJBK010000117.1:0-4041 GCA_964368365.1 uncultured Candidatus Saccharibacteria bacterium | reverse complement strand
GAAAGTGTTCTCGCGTCCAAAAGATTTCCCGATGTGGTAGTGCTGATACTGAAAACGCTTGCACTGGGAGACGCGATATTCGATACGATGTTGAGCGACGAAGAAACAGCGAGGTTGGTGGTTGTGGCATTTGTCGTCGTCGAGTTTTGTGCTGTGAAGTTCTGGAGGGTTGAAGATCCATTCACGAGAAGGTTGCCCGCGGTAATGAGGCCGGAGTTGGAAAAGGTTGTTGAGAATAGATTCGTAAAGGAGCCTGTTGTGGCAAAGAAGTTGGTGGAGGTAGCGTTGGTGCTCGTCGAATTCTGTGCGGTGTAGTTCTGGAAAGTAGAGGACGCACGTGCCAGTATCCCAGAATCAAAGGTTGCGAGTCCTTCAAACCGTGAGGTGGAGGAAGCGAAGAATCCACTGGATGCCCAGAGTGCGATGGTTGTCGAGGGGCGAAGTGCGAGGGAGCCGAAGTTGGTTGCCTGGATAAAGTCGAAGGAGAGACCGGAAGAGCTTGAGCTAATACACGTCCCATTAACCGCAAAACATCCTGCGGCAAGGTCGATACCATTGGCGAAGGTTGTGGTGGCAGTACCCACGACTGCAAGACTGGTGGTGGTGGCGTTGGTGGTGGTGGATTTGAGGCCGGTGAAGTTCTGGAGAGTGGTGGAGCCGGTAGTGAAAAGAGAGCCGTCGGCAGCCAGAGAGAACAGTACCGTGTTAGATGAGGAGAGAAGGCGCAGGAGATCTGCAGTCTGTCCGGTCTGAGCCTTGATGGTGAGGCCGACGGAGGCGGTTGTCGTGGCACCGATAGTTACCTCTGAGAGACCTGAGGGGGTGGTGGTACCAATAGTGAGTTGGTCAGCTATGTTTGTGAGGCGGACGATAGTGCCGTCGTCGGTGAAACCAGAGCCGCCGCCACCTACAGCAAGACACGTTCCGTTGATTGCGAAACAGCCAGAAGAAAGGTCGATACCATTAGCGAAGGTGGAGGTGGCGGTGCCCACGACCGCAAGACTGGTGGTGGTGGCGTTCGTGGTAGTGGACTTGAGGCCGGTGAAGTTCTGAAACGTTGAAGAAGCATACGCAGTAAATCCCTGCGTGAAGTGTGCAGTTGATGATGCGAGTATCACACCACTCGAATCTACGGAAAAAAGATGCCCCGCGGTGTTGGACTGTATCTGGAAAAGCTTGGCAACCTGTCCGAGCGCAGCACGAAGTGTAAGCGCCGTTGCAGTGGGCGAGGTAGCTTCTACTGTCACCACAGAGTTAGTAATGGGAGTTGTAGTTCCAAAGGAAGAGGTACTCGTCCCAGAAACTGCTCCGGCAAGCTGGGCAAAAGCAGAAGACCCTATACGCTGCCGAGGAGAAAGGGTCTGGTATGTATTCCCGTCTGAAGAAACCTGAACCTGCAGGAAGACGTCCTTGTTGGTATTGAAATTGTAGTCAAGAACATCTGGATACCCAGCAGCGACATCGCCAAGATCAACACTAAAAACCCCCTGACGCACTGTTGCGGTCGTAGTACCAGGTGTTGCCGTCGGCCACAGCTGTGTTCCAGAACCGACAGTGGCATTGTCAAAAATAGAAAACTTGAAAAAGAAAGAAGTTCCCGTTCCACCCAGGAGGTCTCCGCTCGAATTTGCGAGGCGACCCTGATAACTGATTATCGTTGGAATACCAGACGCAGCAAAAATATTTTTCGCGAACGGAACACACACCAAAAACGCTATGAGCGTTAGCAAAAAAACTTTCCTTGCACAATAAAGAAATCTAAACGTTGCCATCAACCTTTTTATGCCTCTCTAGTATATCACTCGAGAAATAAAATGTGTTGGAATAAAAGGTTTTTTTGTGGATAAACTCGCACGCAAACTTTATCCAGAAACGCGCGCTAAAAGATGCAGGTACACACGTGCGGCAAGCGCAGCATCGTAAACCGGATTATGTGCACGTTTGGAGAGATCTGAAATATCAATATGGTAACGAATTCTGTATTCTTCAAGCGACGTTGGATCCTCCCCCGCCTGTTCTAGCCGGCCACTCACATCATGCACAGGAAAAGGTGCATCATACTCTCCAATAAGGCCTGCTTCATGCATATCCCAGAGAATTCCAGACTCCACGATACCACCAATATAAACCACAGTATCAGCAGTATCTTTGTGCTTCATGTAAAACACTGAGAAATCCTTAAGAAGAGCAGTGTATGACCCATAGGTCTCAGGAATGTCGTCCATGGCGGGCAAAACATTCTCTTTCACCCAATCCGTAGGAGCAGCGCTGATCGGACAACGACCGAGGAACTGATCGAGCTTTTCGCCAGAATGGCTCAGCACGACCGCTGCAATCGAAAACGGCTCACCCCAGAGCCCATTCGCCTCCGCGTCGAAAGAAAAAATATTCCTCACGTAATTACCCCTCCTTAAAAAAATCACTGAGCTTCTGGGCGAATGAGCCGAAAAAGCTTTTTGGTTCGGGATTCTCTACTGCTCCTTTCGAAATTCCTGGACGGGATGGGATGATTCTTCGCGAATAATCGAAAATATCTGTATGTGTAGGCTCCTCATCAGTTTCTTCAATAAAAACATGTTCTGGCGGACGGCTATTTGGTCGGGTAAGAATACCGGCAAGACTTCTTGCGTCTCCTGAATCTCTGAAAATAGCCTTAACGACAGGATTTTCTACGAGCGCAGTCTCCCCTCCTATTGCGCCAAAGCGGTCGATCACTTTGTGCGCTACCTTCTTGCCCCCTTTGAGGTCGTGCCGAATCTCGTCGATCTTTGTCTTAATGTCGGTGTTCTTTTCGCCTGATCCCTGTGTATAAAACCTCTCAGTTCCCCCGGAAAGAGCATCACCGGAACCTTCCGTCTGTATCTTCGGTTCTCGATTATGAAGTTCTGTGCGAGAGTTAGTACTGGCGTCTGGATTGAATTCCCCCATGCGGAAAGTATGATTCAGCCGAGCGTGATTTGCAAATAACTTTACTTTTTCTTTTGCGAAACCACAATAAGGGCACTAAAATCCTTCTTTCGTCCTTCGTGGTACGTCAAGAGATCGTAATCCAAACTAGAAATGAGGTATCTATCTATTGCGTCAGCAACTGCTTCAAAACTACTTGGCTGGATCTTTTTGTCTGTTCTTAGATACTAATTTTTGTGTCTGATTGAATCTCTGTATATATTACTTGGAATTGTTAAGAAATTTTTCTCGGGATTCATCAGCTACTTTGTGCATTTGATCTACTGGAGCTACATAGGCAACATAGCTGTCTCGATACACAACGTGATCAACCGCAAAAGGAGGTCGTTGCAAACCGTTTACCGTTACCGACCTAAATTCCCCTTCTTCTGTGATAGCCAGTGCCTTAAGGTCTTCCTGCATGCCCTCCTCTATAAGTTCCCATTTGTGAGCCAAATCGAATTCTTTCTGTGTTAAGTACCAAATCATTGCTCGACTCGAGCCTCTAGGGTTAGGTATGTTGAGGTATAAATCAAAGGAGTCTCCAAATCCATCTCGGATGATCTGTTGCGCAGAACGCTTATCCGGCGAATGGCTCGGTACGGTATTCCGGATCTGATGGAGTTTTTGAATTGCGAGTTCAATTCCAGGAAGTATGGCGTACTCTCCTTTAATGCGATCTCTTCCCACCATGCTTTTCATCATTTCAGGTGCGGGTCCTGTCATGTATTGAATTGTTGCTTCAGGCAGATCAAAATCCTGGTTTATTTTTGTTTCAGTTGTAGTCATGGAAAGATTATACAAGATTAGAGATCGTATATCACTACGTCCTGCATGCAATTGCGATTCATAAACGCGGTTTGGTATACTGGAGATCATGAACACTAATCTTCACAAGCTCGCGCCAGAAGAATTATCTATGCAGTTGCCAGGGGAGGGCGGTTCGCTTGTTATAGTACAAAGAAATGCTGAGGCGCGAAATGGCCAGATCACGTCCGATGGGGCTCGTAATGCTCGCGAGATGGCAAAAGTGGCTACGGCAAAACTCCTTGGGTCTTTGAGCGCCCCAGATCAATCTGCGATTGATTTTCTTGT
>CAYJBK010000116.1:0-4078 GCA_964368365.1 uncultured Candidatus Saccharibacteria bacterium | reverse complement strand
AATAAATGCGGTTCGAAAATCAAAGGCGCTGGTACGACCACCATTACTGTCGAGGGAACAGGACTTCTTTCGGGTGAGAAGAAAACCTATGTGGCCCCTCCAGACCGAATCGAAACAGGAAGTTTCCTGATGCTGGGCGCACTTGCAGCAGATGACCTCACGCTTACCAACTGCGAGCCAGAACATCTCCGCGCCGTCATCGAAATGCTACGGCATGCAGGTGTGCCCCTAGAAGCAACTGCGTCTACCATCACCATTAAGGGTAACGGGAGAGTCAAGAACAAGTCATTCAAAAGTTTTGATATTAAGACGCATGAGTATCCAGGATTTCCCACCGACCTTCAAGCACCAGCGGTCGTTTTTCTTACGCAAGCAACCGGAGAAGCACTTGTATTTGAAACGATTTTTGAAGGACGGCTGAGCTACACTGAGGGACTCGTCCGCATGGGAGCTGACATTAAGCTCTGGGACACACACCGCGCGACCGTTCGTGGCCCCAAGCTCCTCAAGGGAAGAGAACTCGAGGGTCCCGACATTCGCGCGGGCCTCGCATACATAATCTCCGGCATCATTGCAAAGGGAGAGTCTGTCATACACAATGCATACTACATAGACCGCGGATACGAACGGATCGAGGAACGTCTCCAAGCCATCGGCGTAGAGATCGAACGAATTACGACAGCATAGCAGCACTCCAGCATGCCATTTTTCACTAAAAAACTCGGTATCGATCTCGGTACCGCAAATACCCTGGTATACCTTCCCAAAAAAGGCGTCGTGCTTAACGAACCATCTGTGGTGGCTGTCTCAGAACAGGAGAACAGGATCTTAGCAGTTGGAGTTGGCGCCAAAGAGATGATCGGCAAGGCACCCGAGAGCATCATCGTATATCGCCCTATGAAAAGCGGTGTCATTGCTGATTACCGCGTCACCGAAGCAATGCTCCGCTATTTCATAGGAAAGGCATTGGGGCCATGGAATCTCTGGAAGCCAGATGTAATGGTTTCGGTGCCAGCAGGTATCACATCCACCGAGCGACGTGCAGTAATAGAGGCTGCAGTCAAGGCTGGCGCACGAAGCGCATATGTGGTGAAGGAACCGATCTTGGCTGCGATTGGAGCCGGTGTGCCTATCCAGGAAGCACGTGGGCATATGATCGTCGATATTGGCGGTGGCACCACGGACGTGGCCGTGATCTCACTTGGTGGCATTGTAGCTTCAAACTCAGTGAAATGTGCTGGGGATCGAATAGATCAAGCGATCGTGGACTATATAAAACGAACATTCAATCTCGCGATCGGAGACCAAACCGCAGAAGAAGTGAAAATAAAGATCGGATCAGCTGTACCGCTTGAACAAGAGCTGCGGTACATCATCAAGGGCCGGGATTTTCTCACAGGACTCCCGCGGTCAGCTGAGATCTCCACGAACGAGATCGTAAAAGCTATCGATGCTGAACTTCGTGAAATGATCAAGGCGATCAAAGACGTGCTTCAAGAGACGCCCCCCGAGCTTGCCGCAGACATCATCGATCAGGGAATCATTATGAGTGGAGGATCGAGCATGCTCAGAAACCTTCCTGAGCTGGTATACCGTCGCACCGGTGTAAAGGCCCAACTTGCAGATGATGCGCTCTACTGTGTGGCAAAAGGGACGGGTATCGCTCTCGAGCATCTCGAAGATTATAAGCGTAGCGTAATCTCAAAACGCTAAATGAGCAGCACAGAAATAGAGCTTCGTGGTCCATTAAAAGCAGGGGACAGGGAGCGTATTGAGACATTCTTAAGGTCAGAGGGAGCACAAGAAACTACCTATCGTGATCTCGGCATCTTTTTCAACGCAAATGACTTCGCAGCGTTCGGAAAGTTTGAGGCAGCCTCCGCTCGCCTTCAAGCAAACCAAAAAACGTATGACGATGGGCGCGTTGAGCAGGTAGCAAAATTGAAGGTGGGAACAGCTGACGGGCACGCACGCCAGGAACACGAAATGCACTTCAAGGGAGCCGGGCTCCGAACATTTTTTGAAATAGTAAAGTTCTTTGGTATCAAGGAAGCGAGTTTTCGTCCCTGCGAACGCCACGACTGGACCGTGGGCCAGATTGTTCTCACTCTCAAATTTAATCACGCCATCGGCGATCACTACGAAGCCGAGATGACCAACGGAAGTGAGGCGACCGTTCGTGAATTTCTCAATAAACTCGGTCTCACCATTTGGACGGGGTCAGAATTTAAGGAAGTGGTCATGGCATCCCGCCAAGGCAAATACGCCTATCGGCCCATCGAAGAGGGCATAGTAGAAAATAACATTCAATAACCATGGACATTAAAAAGGGGCCTTGGACTGTAACCGGCACTGAGATTAAATACAAAAATCCATGGCTTGAAGTTAGCGAAGACGCAGTTATTCGTCCCGATGGAAAAACTGGAATCTACGGTGTCGTTAAAATGAAAGCTGGGGCCTCTGTTCTCCCATATGACTCTGACGGAAATGTATATCTTACTCAGGAATACCACTATGCAGTTGAAAGAGTTACCATAGAAACTATCAGCGGTGCCCTGGATGGGGAGGAGTCGACGCTGGAAGCAGCGAAACGCGAGCTTAAAGAAGAAACCGGGTTTACCGCAGAACGCTGGACAGACCTCGGCTCAGTAGATCCTTTCACTTCGGTAATTCTGTCGCCCAACCATATGTATCTTGCTCAGAACCTCACAAAAGGCGACTCCGCACAAGAGGGCACAGAAACAATCAAGTTACTCAAGGTTCCTTTTAAAGATGCCTTGGACTGGGCACTTTCAGGGCAAATTACTCATGCTGCATCTGTATCAGCAATACTAAAAACTGCCCGTATCCTGCAAAAATAATGTTCCCTGAAACTCGAACCTGCCAGAATTGTAAAAAGAGCTTCGAAATCGCACCGGAGGATTTTGTGTTTTATGAAAAGATAGGCGTTCCAGAACCTACATGGTGCCATGAATGCAAGCTTGTCCGACGGCTTACCTGGCGAAATGAGCGCGCTCTCTACAAACGCTCCTGCGATCTCTGCAAGAAAGACACCGTCACCATCTACCATCCATCTACACCCTATGTCGTCTACTGCCTTGCATGCTGGTGGGGAGATGGATGGGATTCTTATTCGTTCGGTAAGGAAATAGATTTCTCACGGCCATTCTTTGATCAGTTCAAGGAGCTTGCACATACGGTTCCGCGCCCACCACTTATAAATCGTCAAAGCGTAGATAGTGATTATTGCAACTTTTCTCTCTCTAATAAATCTACGTATCTCTCTTTCGCCTCGCACTACAACGAGGAAAGTGGGTACTTAACTTATTCAGCCAGAAATAAGAATTCCTTTGACGGCTTGCATGTTTTCGATAGCGAGTATGTGGGCGAGTCTAACTACGGAAGCCGTCTTTCTCGCTCCGCATATCTACAATACTCGTTCGACTCTATGAACTGTATCTTAGGATACGACCTGCGAAACTGTTCCTACTGCTTCGGGTGTACAAATCTTCGGAATGCAAAATATCAGATCTGGAATAAGCAAGTATCGAAGGAAGAGTATGAAAGGCAAGTACGTGAATATACAAAAGACTACGCATCATTCTTCAAGGCGCGTCAGCAGTTCGATGAATTAAAATCTCAAACAATCCATCCTTCAAGCTTTACCAGAAAGGCAGAGGGATGCACCGGAAACGACATAGAAGAATCGAAGAATTGTATACAGTGCTTCAGCACTCGGGGTTCGGAGGACTGTAAATATCTGTACGTAAATGGGGCCCAGGTGTATTCCTCAATGGAGCTCAATAACATCGGCTACGACAAAAGCGAGCTCCTCTATGACTGCCAGGGAATCACTGGCTCCAGCAACTTGCGCTTCTGTGACGGTTCTTGGATGAACTCTTTCTCTACCTACTGCAATCTGTGTTTCTCATCCAATAATCTATTTGGATGCGTTGGGCTCAAAGGCGGTGAATACTCGATCTTAAACAAGCGCTACTCAAAAGAAGAGTACGAAGCTTTGGTCCCTCGCCTCATAGAACACATGAAAAGTACCGGGGAGTGGGGAAACTTTTTCCCA
>CAYJBK010000115.1:0-4102 GCA_964368365.1 uncultured Candidatus Saccharibacteria bacterium | reverse complement strand
CTTCTTATAACCATCGAACCGGAATCAGAAGCACTTCATGTAACCAGACTTCTTGCGATAGTGGAGAACGCTGAATACGGAATTGGCCCCATAGAAACCCGGCCAGAAAAAATACATGCGGGAGGGTACGTGCTGCCTAAAAAACAGTTATCACCAGGTGGCACATGGAATATTCACGTCGTGGCCGAACGAAATGGAAAGTATAACGCAACAGCATCCTTCGAACGGAATACGGAGGAAAAATCTGGCTCAAGCAGTCGCTATGACCTCCTTGGTATAGCGTGTTTTCTTACTGCAGTAGCTCTGGCACTAGGACCTTTGGCACTTCTTCTTCATATGAAACAAACACCGCTTCAGATGCTGAAGCAGCGTGGCATTTCTTTTACCGGTTCAGTTCTTATAGGCATGCTCATTCTCACCTATGGGGTACAGAAATATGTAGCCACCTCACCATTTGAGAAGAAATGTCGGGCAGACAACAACCTCTGGATACAGTCTGTTCCTCTCAGAAAAGGGGCGCCCGTATCACCTCGAGCGGTAACGGGGTGCACGGTTGGCGGAGAACGCGCTGCATACCACTTTGGAAACTATCCGGAGTATCAGTACTTTATTCGTGACGAACCAACCACTATTAGAATTATCACGGACCCAAAAAATCCCGAGCCGGGAAGGAAAACTATTCTCCGAGTACGTCTGACGAAGAGCACTGGTACACCGGAAACCGAAATTCTTTTAGATCATGAGCGGATCATGCACGCACTCATCGTTGACGAGAACTTTTCCTCCTTCGCACATATTCATCCAGAGGATCTTACTCCAGGAGAGAGCGCGGACACGGGGGCGGGAGTGTACACACTCGAATACCTATTTCCAAAAGCGGGGCGGTATGTCCTGGCACTGACATTTCGAATACGCGGACAGTCTGTATCGGCGACAGAGGAGATCATAGTGGTGGCGCCAGCTCCTCGCGAGAAAAAGGCTGGGGCACAAAGCGAAACCATAGAAGTTGATGGGTACGCCGTCTCACTTAAAGTAGAAAAGATAAAACAAAACGTTCCCACCGAGCTCCGTTTTCACGTTGAAAAAGAGGGGGGACCTGCGACAAACCTCTCTCCCTATCTTGGCGCTGCAGCACACATAAGTATTTTTAGAGAAGACCTGTCTCTCTTTCAGCATGTACATGGTGAACCGTACGCTCGTCATCTTACTTTGCACCTATCACGTTCCGAGACCTCCCACCACGGCCCAACACCAAAGGCCTTTGGTCCGGATATTCAGAGCGTCGTTACGTTCGAGCACCCCGGAAGACATCATATCTTTGTCGAATTCTCTGATGCTCTAAAAAAGATACACCTTGTCCACTTCATACGTGACGTTCAGTAAAGCCAAAAAGTAATCCACAGATAAAGCTTTGACGCTCGTAAAAATGCTATACTAATAATCAATTACTACTAGTGTCGCATCTATGGTAAAAAATGCAGTTATTGTTTTCTTAGTTATACTCGTTGTTCTGCTCATGTACCAAGTAAATGCTCTTGCGCCCTCTACGGATGGTCTTTATGCACCGGCACCATCTGAGTCTACGGCGGAAACAGCAACGACCCCCGGGACTACGGCGGCAAAGCCAGCAGCAAAGGCTCCTGCTACAGCATCAGCGCCAGTGCTTCGCGCAAAGGATGGAACATATCTCGTGAGCTATACAGATGCAGGTTTCTCACCAGCAACTCTTGAAATAACCCGAGGAAGTTCGGTTAAGTGGACTAACAATTCGTCACGAGCAATGCGTATCGACACAACCGACCTCATTGATCGCCAACCAACAAATGAGCTTGGTCAAAGCGCAACAGTAGGAAAAGGGGGAACATATAGCTTCACATTCACAAAGCCGTACGTTTATGGGTATGCCAACCAGAATAACCCAAAGGATAAGGGCGTGGTTGTAGTAAACGAGTAACGAAGGCCTAGAGTTAGGTAGCCTTAAACACCCGCTCCCTGGCGGGTGTTTAACTATCTGGTATGATACTGACAATGCGACTTCTCTCAGCCTCGGAGCTTCTACTTCCAAAGACATATGAGGATGTCTGGTATCGAGGCGAGGCGTACGTCGAGCGCGGACTCGTAAGAGTAGCCAAAAGCGATAAACGAGAAATACGGGCGCTTGTTATGGGAACAAGTGAATATATAGTCTCGCTTGAATTTTCTGGTGCCGGCCTCCTAAAAAAATGCAACTGCCCCTATGCAGTGGGGACCGGACCACGATCCCCGGCCTGCAAACATATGGTAGCAGTCGCCATCACCTGGGACGAAAAGAGGCATCTCGAACGACCACGGCGCGAGAACATTGAGACAGAGTCTATAGCACCCCCGCTCGTTTCTCGTTTCGACCTCGAGAGAGCACACCAAAATCCAACTTCAGCGAACCTGGAGGTACTCCGTCTCTCAAATTCTGATGGGTGGTCCCGACCCCACAGCCGCCTTCCCCTTATGCCAGATATCGAAACTGACGCATCTAAACCGGCCACACCCGCTGAAGTTAAAAAGGCATTCCGTACAATAACTCGATGGTCGCGTCTTGCTGGATATGATCGATATTTCTGCGCGGGAGAAATGGTCGCGGCATTCTGTGAACTCACCCGTATCCTTAAAAGGCGCAGCGCATCCACCGACCCGCTCCTGATGGCTGACATACTCCGAGAAGCGCAAAAGTTTCACTACACCATTGTGCTTGATCTCATAGACGACAGCGACGGGCTTCACATATTCTCAGAAGCACACCTTGAAGCCCTCGCTGAATCACTTAAAAATAGAAAAGTACCGAAGGATGACCGCGCGTTCCTAGACCAGAAACTGTGGGATTACGAAGTACACACCGACGACTATTAATTAAAGTATCTGATTAAAAAAGTAAGGCCGCCCAGAGTAACCGGGCGGCCAGCGTTGCAGAAAACTATTCGCACGGGCGAAAACTAGCCTCGTGAGAAGGACGCGAGACCCCGCATCACTTCAAGATAGTCGTCACGGGTGCTGCAGTCAGCGAGGATCTCTGCGATCTCACCAGCGACGAGCTTCGCCGTATGGTGCATGGCCATAAGAGCACACGCGCGATCAGGACCTTCCGTGTCCTCGGGGGGACCTGCTCGCTCGAACGCAGCTTGAACTCGATACCGTACATCGAGACCATTCATGAGAAGCTCTCCTCGAATGCCAGAGACCAGAAGGGTATGGACCAAAAACACCTTACAATATAAGCCAGGCAACCGTCAAGCTTCCTTTCTCCGGATTGCTGCTTTCATAGCGGCTACAAATAATGCGTTGGGGGCCAGGAACCGAGACGTAAATTCTGGATGGAACTGACTTGCCATAAAAAAGGGGTGCACATCCTTTGGGAGCTCGAGGATTTCCATCAGTCTTCCATCTGGCGAACGGCCGGAAAAGACGAGCCCTTTCTCCTCCAGGCGAGGAATAAAGAGTGGATTAACCTCATACCGGTGGCGATGGCGCTCACTAATTTCCAGCGCACCATATGCTTCAGCGGCTCGTGTGCCCTTTGCAATAACTGCGGGATAGGCACCGAGGCGCATAGTGCCGCCCATTTTTTTATTCTTAATCAGATCGACCTGAGACTCCATAACGTCAACAACAGGATATGGTGTCTTCGGATCAACTTCTCTCGTATGTGCGCCATGAAGACCGAGAATATTTCGCGCATATTCAATCACCGCAAGCTGCATCCCATAGCAGAGCCCCAGGTATGGAATTTTCTTCGTACGAACATACTCAATAGCCAAAAGGATTCCCTCGATACCACGGGACCCAAAACCGCCTGGAACAATAACTGCATCGTACGCATCGAGCTCAGCAAGCTTCCGTGAGTCTTTTTCAAACGTCTCCGAATCTACCCACTCGAGGCGGGGTGCGTATCCCAAGGAATATGCTGCGTGCTTTATTGATTCGATAACAGAAATGTACACATCCGAAAGAACAAAATCTCCCGTCTTAAAATATTTGCCTATCAATGCAATCTTCAATTCGCCCCGAGGCTTTAAAATTCTCCCAACGGCCTTTTTCCCCGCCGTAAGATTTCTTATTAGATCGGAAGAGC
>CAYJBK010000114.1:0-4113 GCA_964368365.1 uncultured Candidatus Saccharibacteria bacterium | reverse complement strand
TGTATCTGGCTTTTCTTGCGTTCGGACTCTGCTTTCAGTACGTAGTCCTCTACGGACTCTTTTCCCTCTTCTTCAACCACGCCTCTCCTCGACTTGGCTGGAGATCGCTTCGTTCAATCGGAATCATAGCCCTTGGTGTCGCCCTAGCCTTTTGGCTGAGCTTCATCGTGTTTGAGGCCGACTTTGGAAACAGAATTCTACACGCAATTGGTGGAGGCTTTATCTCATTCATGGTCTGCTTCCTTGTTGTTAAAGACTCAGGACTCAGGCTCTCGAAGTTTCAGTTTTTGGTTTTTTCAGTTATGGTCGTTAGTAGTCTGGGGGTCGTGAACGAGCTGATCGAATTCTTTGGACAAACGTACTCGACCATGATTTTCACAGAAACGACCATTGATACGTGGCAGGATCTTGCGAGCAATACTGTTGGCATGCTCACCGGCGGGATAGTCTTCACACCCTTTATCAAAGGTGCTAGAACGAACACATGAATATATTTGTGATTCGCCACGGTGAGACAACTGGCGACATAGAAGATCGCTACGGCGGAGACTACGACGACCATCTCTCGCCGAAAGGAGAGGCTCAATCTCAAGCACTAGCGCTTGAGCTCAAAAACAAAGGGCTTGAAGTTATTTTTACGAGCCCACTCCTTCGTGCACAAGAAACCACAGAATTCATATCTCGGGAAACCGGAGCTCCCCTCGTCATACTGCCCGATCTTAAAGAACGGAATCAATATGGCATTCTAACAGGCATGAAAAAGGAAAAAGCTCTTCTCGAGCATCCCGCCGAAGTCGAGCTTCTTAAAAGCAGATACAACACCATAGAAGGCGCCGAGTCGTACGAAGACTTCTCGGCACGTATCGCGCGAGCTTTCAAAAAAGCCACGACCGAACATACACACGCAGCCATCGGCATGCTCTGGCACGGCGGACCAATGCGAGTACTCTTTCGGGATGTCCTTACAATGGGTGAGCTTAAAGAGATTGGCGACTGCTCGTGGGTACACCTCGAGAAAACGCAAGCAGGCTTCACGATACGAGATTCCAAAGGTATCGTATTCGATTTTTACGGATTCGCTTAGCCGGTTGACTAATGCTGCCCACTCGGGAATGATTTAGACATATTACAGTCATATCTCTAATACCATGGATAAAACGCAGTATACCTTTGTCCCAGAAAAAGCAACGATTCGAATCGCAGCTGATCTTAACGTTCGGAGAGGTAAACCTTCTACACAGAGCGCTGACATCGTAAACGTTTTAAAGGCTGGCACTACGGTCCCCTACATAGGGTATGTTCTGAACGGCGATACCATTGGAACAAACTCCAAGTGGTTCCTGGACGGTAACGGGGATTTCTTCTGGTCTGGAAGCACAGCAGCGCCCGGACCAATTACGCTCGGAAAAGTGCTTAAGAAACCACTCGATGACCTTATCTGCACTCAGCGCTTTGGTGACAGACCGGAAGTGTATTCACAACCAGGGTATGGAGGTCTCAAGGGCCACAACGGTATGGATTTTCGAACGCGACGGGAGACAAGCCCCAATGACTGGAAGCGCCCTGTCTATGCTGTACTGGATGGAAAAATCTCTGAAGCAGCCGAGGGAACGCTGAATGGAAAGTACGTTCGAATAGCTCACGACAACGGCTACGAAAGTATCTATCTTCACCTCTCCGAAACAAGTGTTGCAAAAGAGCAACGAATTCTTGCGGGAAGCAAAATTGGCGTAAGCGGAAACTCCGGCGCAGCGAGCGAAGCTCCACATCTCCATTTTAGTTTTCGACCCCAGAAATACGATGAGAAAAACGGCTACAAAGGGTACATAGACCCAGCACCATACTTCATCGACGCAATACAGTATGTTTGATATTCGATGATCTACTTTGTACGACACGGCGAGAGCGAAGCGAACGCCAGGGGCATTTTTGCGGGACAACGAGAAAATTCACCTCTCACAGAAGAAGGTCGAGAACAGGCACGACTTACGGCACAGCGTCTAAAGACAAGAACTAAGGCGCATATAGACAAAATCGTTTCATCACCACTAAAACGAGCGCAGGAAACCGCCAAGATAATTGCGGAGGAAATAGGCTTTGATCCGATGATGATCACGACCGATGACCGTGTTACCGAGTACGATATGGGAGATCTCAGCGGAACGCCGACACGACGAATCACCTCGCTCGAGCTTATAGCAGCCAAAGGGGCAGAAGACGTTGAAACTTTTCTTGAAAGAACCCGCGGATGCATGCAAGAGCTTTCTCGATCGCCAGAAAACATTCTTGTCGTGAGTCATGCTGGGGTCGGCAGAATATTAGAGACCATACGAGGCAAAACTGATCCTCGAAGATTCTACGATCTAGCCGCTTATGCGAATGCGTCAATAACAACAATCGACTGGGTACATTGAGAGTTTCTTGCACATCTCTACCGAATGGTATACTGAAGATCACATGAAAAAGCTTTCTCAAAAAGAAGAACTACTTCTCCAGGATATTTATGATCGGTTGAAAAACCTAGAAAAGATTCTTATTGACCATTTCCAGAAATTGGGTGTATCTATTGATGATCTTAGAGCGGTAAAATAGGTTGAAAACATATGAAAAAGATTGAAGCAGTAATCTTCGATATGGATGGTCTCATGTTTGACACTGAGCCGCTCTACTTTGAGACAAATGTAGTGCTCGCAGAGAAACGAGGCAAAACATACACACACGATCTCCACAGAAGCCTCATGGGCAAAAGAGCCTTACACGTCATGGAAGGCGTTCGTGATGGCCTCAAACTCTTTGAAGATGCAGCCACACTCTTGGACGAAAGAAACGTGATCTTTAAAAAACTTCTCGAAACACGAGCACGGATGATGCCTGGTCTCCTGGAACTTCTGGATTTTTTGAAAGCAAATAACATACGAAAGGCTATCGGTACAAGCTCATCAAACGAATGGGTAGATACCCTCCTTGGACGTTTCGGGATTTCAGATCGTTTTGAGACAATCGTTACTGGCAATGAAGTACAGCACGGTAAACCACATCCAGAGATCTACCTCACAGCACTCGCGCGGTTAGACTTACCAGCCGCATCGTATCTCGTACTTGAAGACGCCATCCATGGAGTACACGCAGGTAAAGCGGCAGGCTGTGTAGTCGGGGCAGTTCCCAACAGCTTTACAGAAGATCAAGATTTCTCCGCCGCAGATCATGTGTTTTCTAGCCTCAACGATCGAAAGCTGTACACTCTTTTGACTGAGATGCGGGAGGAGTGAATATGGTGTAGCATTGTGGAATGCGGACCATCGAATCCATCTATTCCCGCTATCAGCTGATGCCAAACCTTATGGATCATCAGCTGCGAGTGGCATCGGTTGCCCAGACCATTTGCGAGAATTTCGAGCTACCGATCAGAAAGGATGACGTGGTGCTTGCCTGCCTGCTTCACGACATGGGAAACATCATTAAGTTTGACCTAACACACTTCCCTCAGTTCCTGGAACCTCAGGGGCTAGAGTATTGGGAAAAAGTAAAGGCGGAATACATTGTACGGTACGGGAAAAACGAACACCGCGCTACGGAAGAGATCGCACGGGAGCTGGGAGCCTCGGACGCTGTCATGCAGCTTCTCGCCGGAACAGGATATTCAAAACTCGACAGAACGGAAGCAGAAGCATCATACGAGCGAAAGATTGTTGCATACTCTGATATGCGAGTAGGACCACATGGCGTCATCTCAATAGCTGAGCGTGTTGAGGATGGCCGGAGGCGATATGCGGGGAAAAAAGATAAGGCGATTAGTTCGGGAAGCTTTGACCGTTTGAACAGTGCCCTCATGGCAGTTGAAAAACAAATCTTTGCGCATACAAGCATACGCCCAGAAGACATCGCTGACGCCTCTCTCGGAGACACCGTAGACAAGTTGCGAAAAGCCTCGGTGACACTGTACTATGGAGAAAAAGCCTGGAATGAACGAGAATAAACCTACAATACGACGACCGATCCTTGTTCATGGGGGGATGATCGAGCGGGGCGAGCAGAAAGGACGGGCACTGGGATTCCCTACCGCCAATCTTACATTCAAAGGACTTGAAATCTCCGGCACCTATGCCGGACGCG
>CAYJBK010000113.1:0-4142 GCA_964368365.1 uncultured Candidatus Saccharibacteria bacterium | reverse complement strand
GTTCCCTCAAGATACGAGTGTCGGATGCAGCTTAACTTGCCTACAACCGTTCCTATCGTGCTGTACCTCGGGCATCTCTATGCGCGTAAAGGTGCACACCTTCTGGCAGAGGCAGTACAGTTTGTTGAGGGCGAAAGCGTTTTTGTGTTTGTAGGAGGTACGTCAGATGACATACGGCGATTTAGAGAACGGTATGGTGCGCATACGCGGGTGTCTGTGCTTGGTCATAAGCCCCCACACTTGGTTCCGTTTTATCTGCGCGCTGCTGATATTTTGGTCTTGCCTAATAGTGCAACCTCAGAAGACTCACGTATATATACTTCACCCATGAAGCTTTTTGAGTATAGCGCAAGCGGTACGCCGATTATCGCCTCTGATGTCCCGAGTATCCGTGAGATCTTGGGAGAGAAAACAGCTTTTTTTGTGGAGCCGGATAACCCAAAGGATCTTGCCCGTGCGATTACATTTGTTTTAGAAAACCGTGCTCGTGCGGAAGAGGTTGCAGAAGCCGCTCAGGTTTTGAGCACAGAGTTCTCGTGGGAATTCCGCGCACAGGCTATTGCCAGCCGCTTTTTTGACGCCATTCTGTGATAGAGTAATTCAATGTACCAGGTCATTAGATTTTTGATTTCTGGGGGCATTGCGGCAGGAGTACAACTTGGAACTCTGTATGTCGTGACGCATGTCTTGGGTCTCTGGTATATGTATGCGTCACTCATCGCTTTTGTACTGGCGTTTGCTACAAGCTTTACGCTTCAGAAGTTCTGGACATTCGAAGAAAAAGATACCCGTCTCTTGCATAGCCAGGCTCTGAGCTGTTTTGTGTTTGCGCTCGTGGGTATTGCCGTTAACTCGACTCTTCTCTATGTTTTTGTTGAATATTTTGGTATGCAATATCTCTCGGGCCAGATAGTGGTGAGTGCATTGCTCGCTGTTCTCAATTTTCAGTTCTATCGGATCGTTTTCAAGATATCCGAAGCGCATCAATTGTAGTGCGAAAAGCTGTTGTCGAGCGTATCCCGGAATGCTACTATGTAGACTAATTTACTATTTGGAAACCCCGATTTCACCATGGCAGAATACGAAATAAGTGTTGTCGGAAGCGCTTATAACGAAGGTAATAATATCGTCGAATTTGTTGAACGACTTCAGAACGTCTTCACGAGAAAGGGTATTCGTGGTCAAATTGTCTTAGTAAACGACGCAAGCACCGATGCAACTGGGGAGTTGATGACACATCTCGCCACTACGTCTTCAAACATACACGTTATCCAGAATTCATATAATAAAGGGATCTCGGAGAGCTGGAAAATCGGGATCCAGGCTGCGGAAGGTCGGTATGTATGTCTTATGGATACCGATCTACAGAATCTTCCCGAAGAGGTCCTGAAGCTATATCAAGAGATCGTATTTACCAATGCCGATCTTGTTCAGGGATGGCGAAATCATATAGGTAGAAAGCGCTTCTCCCCTCGGTATTATTTGAGTATTGGCCTCAATCGTTTTTTGAACGTATTGTTCCGCATGCGGTTGCGGGATAATAAATCCGGTTTTGTGATCGCGAGGAGGGAAGTGCTCCTGGACATCATGAAGCATAAAGGCAGATATACTCATTTTCAGACATTTATTACTGTTGCAGCACACGCGAAAAATTATTCTATCCGAGAGGTCGAAACTCTTTTTGGTGAACGAAGACTGGGAACCTCGTACTTGGATGGAAAATTATTCAAAACATCATGGGATACGTTCCGAGATATTATGCGGGGTGTTTTGGAGTTTCGAATCGGTGATTGGTACGACACTTCGCTCCATGAATTTGTGCGCGTTCATCCTCCTCGCCGCGTAGACCCGCCTCCTTCATCTTTTTCTCATTTCTGGTATCGCTTGTATGTTCTCTGTTTTCCCATACACCACTGGATGATTTCATACAACGGCGATAAGTACTATCAAGATCTTAAGCGCAGTCAGTGGTTGAGCTTAGCCGAGATGCGTTCCTATCAGACGCTGAAGCTCCGTCAGCTTATGACCCATGCGTATACCCATGTGCCGTTCTATCGCGATGCTTTTGACTTGGCTGGAGTCAAACCAGAGGATATTAAGTCGGTAGACGATTTGGTGCGGTTGCCTCTCATCGACAAAAAGATAGTAACAGAGAATCTCCATCTGGGGATCATGTCCAATAACCACGATAAAGAAAAGATATTAAAAGTTACTACTAGTGGATCGACGGGCGAGCCATTTACCGTATACGTCGAAAAAAAACAACTAGAAATGCGATGGGCGGCTACATTACGCAGCACCGAATGGACCGGGTATTCTTTTGGAGACGGCCAGGTGCGGTTGTGGCATAAATATTTGAGTATGAAAAAAGTTGAGGTGCTCAAAGAAGTGCTCGACGCTTTTTTCACTCGTCGGAAATTTATTCCCGCATATGAGATTGGCGAAGAAAACATCAAGAACTTTCTTGCTGATATAATGAAGTGGAAGCCTATTCTTTTAGATGGGTATGCGGAGTCATACAATATTATTGCCCAGTATCTTCGTAATTTTAAATACCAAGGACACAAACCCAAGGGCATTATGTCTTCTGGGCAAACACTCCCACCAGATAGCAGAAAGCGCATCGAGGAGGCGTTTGGGTGCAAGGTGTACGACAAGTACGGCGCACGTGAGTTTGCTGGAGGCCTTGCGTATCAGTGCAGTGAGCAAGATGGGTATCATATGGTCGCAGAGTGTTCGATTATTGAAATAGTTGACACAGAGGGCAAACCAGTTGTCCCTGGGGAAGTGGGCGAAGTGGTCGTTACGGAGCTCAATAATTACGCCTTGCCCCTCATTCGGTATAGACTGGGTGACTTTGCCGTTGCAATGGATCCAGAGAAACAGTGCGCATGCGGGAGGGGTTTGCCGCTTATGGGTGCTATTGAGGGACGAATTCAGGCGACAATCTTAGGGACGAAGAAACAGATGATCCCGGGAACTTTCTTCGCTCGTCTTTTTTCAAATTACGATTATGCTGTCCGCCAGTTCCAGGTTGTTCAGAAAGAGTTTGGTAAGATTACAATGAAAATTGTTAAGGCGCATAGGTATGATAATAAAGTTCTGGAAAACATATATACTGAAATAAGAAAACACCTTGGATCCGATATACATATAGACGTCGAGTTTGTAGACGTTATCCCGTTGGGAAGAACGGGTAAGCGCCACCACAGCGTCTCCCATCTCGATCTTAATAAGATATTATTTAATCAACTTTCCCCACATCAGAATGCAAACAAATAAACGTGATCACATGGCCGAGCTTGAGACAACGACGGGAGATCTTTACTCAAACTGTTTTGAGCGGCTCAATGAGGAAGACAAACACTGGTTTGCTCATGGTAGATTGCTTGCTCAGCAGTTAGGCATTTCCGAGAACACTGTTCGCCAAAAAAAGTGTCTGGACGGCGGATGTGCGAATGGAACAATGACGTACCAGTTTCTTGCTGGGGGAGCACGAGAGGTGGTAGGAGTTGACCTTTCTCCGATACCTAAGCCGCGGGTTTTTGACGAGTTTGGGAACACGGTACGGTTTGTAAAGGGATCTTTAATTGATCTCCCCTTCGAAGATAATTCGTTCGATCTCGTTGCTTCTACTGGCGTTCTGCAACACACAGCTAACCCAGAAAAAGCTCTCTCAGAGCTTATCAGAGTCCTTAAACCGGGGAATACCTTGTATCTCGGTGTATATGGGAAACACGGTCTGTTTTCCTGGGCACTTTCTTTGGTGCGCATTTTTACTGTCAAAATCCCGCTTATTCCACAACGTACGATCGATGCGCTTATTTCTATGCTGGGACTGAGCCCCTTGGTACGCTATCAAATTCTCGACTATCTCTATGTGCCGAATCTAGACCGCTTTACGCCTGACCAGCTGAAAAAGTGGTTCATTCAGTACGGAATGAAAAATCCGCGCAGAATTTATAACGTAACCCCCGATGAGGCGAGTGAGTTTCGACGCGAGGGAACAGTGTATACCTACGATCCAAGAACCTTGCTGAATCGTATCCTCTTTGGCTATGGTTTTATAAACATGCATGCGGATAAGTAGGGGCGTGTATGTGTGGCATTGTTGGATTTGTTGATAAAAGGGCGGCTCTTAG
>CAYJBK010000112.1:0-4153 GCA_964368365.1 uncultured Candidatus Saccharibacteria bacterium | reverse complement strand
GCGTACTGGAACCGCTCCTCGTGCGCGGTTTCTCTTTATTGCTGGGGGTCTGGGATGATGTTGGAACCCTTCTAAACGCATGAGGCCCCGAATCTGTATTGATTCAGGGCCGTCGGTTAGGGTCGATACGCGAGAATGACCCTTGCATTCGGATCATCAGGATTGTGCATGATCTTGTCGAAGGTGTCGTCAGCCCGTTTCTGGACCAACGCCCGGGAGGTGGCTTGATCAAGGGTCTTTCCATAACCCAGTATGTCCTTGGTCTTGCGGATATCGCTCAGCTTATCGAGATAGCCGCTCGTACCGACCAAGCGCACCAGGTACGGACTTGGGCAGTTCGGGTTGTGCTCGATGGCGTAGGTCAGGTCCTTGAGTCGTTCGAGTGCCTCGCACATGTGCTGGATCCTTCCAATTCTGCTCGTAGAATATGCTGGAATGGGATTTTGTCGAGTCAAAGTTCCAAAGCGCCATTACGGCTCGTTATACGGACCAGGTTTTATAACATTGCTGGGGGTCTGGGACGATGTTGGAACTCTTATGCAACTGTGTTAGAGTTCTGTCCAGGTCATGCTAGAGGATTTATGAGATGCTGAACATCTTATCCCCGCAAACGATAGTGCTCGGAGTTTGCATACTTCTTGCTGCGGAATCTGCTCGACGACTCGTACAAACTGAAAATAGAAGGGTGAAGGGGCTCGCTGCTTTTTCCCTAGTTCTTTTCAGTTTCAGTTCACTCGGATTTATAGCCACATTAACTGGATAACGCCAACCCCCCGAATATGTCGGGGGGTTATTGCTGGGGGTCTGGGACGATGTTGGAACCTTTTGTTTGAATACTTATAGCCATTCTAGTGGTAGCTGACAATTTAGTATTTTGTGCTATAGTCTATACTAGAGCAGTACGGTCACGATGGAGAAATGGGATGCCTCACGGAGTAAGAATCACTCCGCAGATATCTCTTGCGGCTGATGATTGGAAAATTCTCGAAGACCTTCGGATAAACAGAAAGCGCAGCTCTATGGCTTATGCGTGCCAACGAGCGGCACGGCTACTGCGAGAAGGAGAAATGGTTCCGTCAGAAACATTGTTCTATGAGAATGGAAGGGTCATTTTAACCAACAGCCAATTCAATGATTGGATGCGGCTCGAGAATCTTCCCTATCGTCTCTATTCCTTTGGAGAAAGAACGATGTGGAATAGATCTTGGGGGATTACAAAAATCTCTCCGACAAAATAGAGCTCATACGTAGTCACAACTGCCCTCACACTTCGATGATGTGAGGGCTTTAATATTGCTGGGGGTCTGGGACGATGTTGGAACTTTGTTTCCTCCCCCTGCATTGACTTTCTCTAACTTAAGTTGCAAATTGCTTTAGCCATCAAGAGGATGGTTAACTCCGAGAGGGAGAAGTACCTTGTCCAAGAAAATCGAGCTCCACGCATCAACGCTGCTAGCTCAGCGCTACGCGGACCAAATTGTCGGCAGACTCTTCGTGTCTCATGGACGGACCACAAGCACACCCTTCTGGATCAAGCAGGATCTCGTGATCGAGTCTGCTGCCGGTAGGAAAGAGATTCAAATTACGGGTTACGCGATAGAGCCAATTGGCACCCCAAACCCGTTCGCCTGCTGGCTCAATCTCGTGTTTCGATTCGTGCGAGCAGATGATGAGTGGATCTTGTCATTTGTGCGCATAAACGAGCGGAACACGACTGACTTTGCTTGGGCGCTCAGTCTTGGCTTCAGAACAACGGATCTCTCTGGCTCTGAGCTGACTATCGACTACCCCATCACACGATTGCCTCTTGCGGCCTAGGCCGCCTGAAGGAGCCCGGAGGATTCATTCTCTGCCGCTCCTCCGGGCGGCTTTCTTTTATCTAACTATTGCTGGGGGTCTGGGACGATGTTGGAACTACACTGAGTGACAGACAGGCTGTCTTGTTGTATTAAATACATTGGCTACTGTTCCAGGCCAGCTACCTTAGAAAGGTCTGCGCTATGAAAAATCGTATTGGTATGGGGTTGGTGGGCCTTTACGCCCTCGCCTACAGCATCCTGTTCCTCGCGCTTCCGACTACCGCAATGTGGCTCGGAAACCAGTCGTGGAGCATGCCGCTCAACTTCGTTGGCTTCTTCTGCTTCATCGGCGGCTGGGCTGTCGTCCGACACATGTTCGAGTATGATCGGGGGAAACTCGGGAGGTATGGGATCGAGGTATTACTCTTCGAGATTTTCATCCTCATTCTCTTCCCGCAAGCCCGCACTTTCGCTTTCGCCGAACCCGGGCAGTACCTCACGCTCTGCGCCGTTTTCTTCGGCCCACTCATCGCTTCCCTCTACATTTTGGCGCTGGTGTTCAGGCGCAGGAAGGCCACTGCGACTTGAATCCCATCTGTGCGACCGCGTGTATACCCCCGACCATGTGTCGGGGGTTGGTTTTTATTGCTGGCAGACTAGGTATCGAACCTACACCAATACTGCCTTAATGCGCCGTATACCCGCCGCAACCGCTTCTTCCTTCTGTATCTTGAATTTCCTACCGCCTTCATGTATCTCGCTCGTATTAGTCACGTGCGGGCCCCCGCAGAACTCAAGCGAGAACGCGTTCGGGATATCTGGGTTCTCCTCGGTTGCAGTGGCCGGACCCACCGAATACACCGTTACCATGTCCGGATACTTCACCCCGAACTCCATCTCGGCGCCGAGCTTCTCCGCTTCTTCACGTGGCATGGTAGTGCGCGACACCGGAAGGTCCTGATAGATGATGTCGTTCACTATCTTCTCTACCTCTGCTTTCTGCTCATCAGTCATCTTCGCAGGAGAAGCGAAGTCGATGCGCAAACGCTCTGAAGTAATGTTAGAACCACGCTGCTTCACTTCAGCACCGAGCACCATCTGCAGCGCCTTAAGGAGGATGTGGTGGGTCGTGTGATACCGCACGGTCTGCTCTGCGTGGTCAGCAAGCCCACCCGCAAAGCGCTGGGCGCCTCCTGCCCTTGAAGTATCCTGGTGCTCCTTCATCTTCGCCCCGACCGCCTCCATATCGAGTGCGATGCCCCGCTCCTGCGCGAGTTCCGCAGTGAGCTCTATAGGGAAGCCATAGGTAGTGAAGAGGACGAAGGCATCGTCAGCGCTCACCTCACGCTTTCCGGCGAGCTTCTCGAACTCCTTGAGCCCTTGAGTGAGGGTCTTACGGAAGCGCTCCTCTTCTTGGGCGAGCTCGTCATGAATCCTGCCTGCAGCAGCGAGCACGTGCGGGTAGTGGTCGGCATACACTTCGCCGTATCCCTTAGCGACGTCAGCAAGCACTGCATCCTTGATACCGAGCCTGTCGGCTTCGCGTATGGAGCGGCGGATGAGGCGGCGCAACACGTAGCCGGCTTCCGTGTTCGAAGGAACAACACTCTCTGCGAGCATAAAGGCTGCCGCACGCATGTGGTCAAGGATGATACGGAATGCACGAGTCGTCGTCTCGTCCTCTCCGTACTTCTTTCCTGAACGTGACTCGAGTATAGAAAGCGGGACAGCGAATACGTCGATATCGAATACATCGGAACTCTCGAGCGTAGTAGCCGTGAATCGCTCCAAGCCTCCTCCGAAATCCACATTCTTTTTTGGCAATTCGCTGAATGATCCATCTGGCTGCTTTACGAACTGCATGAACACGGAGTTGCATATTTCGACAAAGCGTCCGCAGTCGCAATTCGGATGGCACTTAGAACCCCACTTCGTATCGTGCGGTGTACCAAAGTCGTAGAAAATTTCTGAATCGGGTCCTCCCGGTTCTCCAGCAGGCATATTTGCCGGCACACCCGAGCGACTCCACCAGTTCTTCTTGGCGTCGTACGCAAAGATACGCTCGTTGCCGTTCATGCCGTGCTCGTATCCGTCAGCCTCGGAACCAATGTTCGCGAACTCCGCACGGATGCCCTTGGTCTTGAATAGCTCGGTCCATATCGCTACAGCCTCCATGTCCGGTCCCATTCCTGCTGCTTCGTCACCCGCAAACACCGTGACGTATAGCTTTGCGGGGTCGAAGCCGAATCCCTCGTCTACGTTCGTAAGTAGATCGAACACCCACGGAAGCTGCTCCGCCTTGAAATAGTCGCCGAGCGACCAGTTGCCGAGCATCTCGAAGAACGTCGTGTGAC
>CAYJBK010000111.1:0-4163 GCA_964368365.1 uncultured Candidatus Saccharibacteria bacterium | reverse complement strand
TGGCGGGATCATGTCAGTTATTTTTGCGGCGTATTCTATTATTGCGTTTTTCCAAAACCAGATCGATCTCGCAGCATTTTGTGCAGTACTTGCTGGTGCCACCCTTGCATTTCTCTGGTTTAATATTCCTCCGGCGAGATTCTATATGGGGGAGAGTGGAATAGTAGGTCTCACGGCAGCGCTTGCGGTGGTGGCTTTTCTTACAAACGCGGTTGTCGATCTTCTCGTGATCGCACTTCCGCTCTTTGTGGCGTCCGGATCAGATATTATTCAGCTACTTTCTAAGAAATTCAGGGGGAAAAAAGTGTTTCTTGTCGCTCCCATTCACCATCATTTTGAAGCTCTCGGGTGGCCGGCACATAAGGTAACCATGCGGTTTTGGATTATTAGCGTGATATGCGCAATCATCGGCACTGTTCTTGCCCTGATTGCATAGCTACGGTCTAAAGACCTGATGAGAAAGAAATACGACCGAGTCTTTATCGCCATCGTTTCCGTCATCGTCCTCCTGGGTCTTTTTATATTCATGTCAGCGTCTCTGGGGCTGCTTGCTCGTTCCGGAGTTGATTTCGGTACGGCAACGCTGAAGCAGATCTTTGCAGGCGTCGGAGTTGGCCTCGTGGCACTCATCGTGGGCGCGCGCATCCCATATCGCTTCTGGAAGAAAGCCGCCGTGCCAATTTTCCTTATTTCCATTGGTCTCATGATCCTGGTGCTTTTTCCACAGATTGGCATTAGTGCCAATGGAGCGCGGCGCTGGCTTCCGCTGGGACCTTTTTCCGTCCAGCCAGCAGAGTTTTTAAAGTTTGGTTTTGTAATCTATCTCGCTTCCTGGATTTCGTCTCTCAAGACAGATATTCGATCCCTTAAGTCAGGCCTCCTCCCATTTCTCGTTATTCTCGGAGTGGTTGCTTTTTTGCTTCTCAAGCAGCCAGATACGGGAACTTTTATGATCTTCTTTTTTACCGCTCTCGCCATGTTTGTTGTTGGGGGAGGGAGGTGGACACATTTTACTGCTCTGGGCGCACTTTCGGTTGTTGGTATAGGGATTCTTGCTTTCATGAAGCCCTATGTATTGAGTCGCCTGATGACTTTTTTTGACCCCACGAGCGATCCGACTGGTGCTTCATACCAGGTTCGTCAGGCGCTCATCGCTATTGGCGCAGGGCAGATGTTTGGGCGGGGATTTGGACAGAGTATTCAGAAATTCAGCTTCCTTCCGGAACCGACAACGGATTCTATTTTTGCCGTTGCCGCCGAAGAGTTTGGCTTCGTGGGTAGTTCGGTGATCGTTATCCTTTTTCTTCTCTTTGGTCTCCGCGGATTTCGCATTGCGAGCAAGGCGCCAGATAGCTTTGGTCGGCTGCTCGCCATTGGATTTACGACGCTCATTGTTTCTCAATCGTTTGTGAATATCGCGGCAATGCTCGGTATCATTCCGCTTACGGGTGTGCCGCTTCTCTTCATTAGCCACGGTGGCACCGCCTTCGCAGTAGCCATGGCAGAGGTGGGGGTTATTCTTGCGGTGTCGAAAGGGAGAGGGTAGTAATATATTCCATTCAAAATAAAACATACTCCGAGAGAACCAGGACTCAGCGGCACCTGCGGCCGCTGGTCCCTGCTGTCTCAGCGACTGGTCCAGGCGTCGCGCTGCTGCGCTTCCGGGTTCAGACGCCTGGCACCCAGCTCCAGTCGCTTCCGACGGCTTCTCCTGGAGCATGTTTTATCTTGAATGGAATTTACGTTTTGTGGTAGCTGAAAATGCAGAAAGCCCTTATTTTAAGGGTTTTTAGGGCTATTGACATGGTGTGTTAAAGATGATAGCATATAGAGAAGTGGGTTTGGCAACTTCCAGGCTCACGACCAGCACGGAGGTGCTGTTTTGGAAAAGTCCCTGTTCGAGAAGGTCTTCGCAAGCCAGGTTAGCAAGATGGTTCGGGAACGCCTGGGCACCCTCAAGAAGAGCATCTTCGAGGAGGTGGAAAAGAACCTCACCGACGACGAGAAGTTCGAGCTCGGCAAGTGTCTGATCGATCTCATCGAGCAGGCGTGCAAGGAGTTCGTCGCGGACATGCGGCAGCGCCTCGAGGAATGGAGGAAGAAGACCGCCTAGCCCTTTTGATTCATTGGTACGGTGGGAGTAATTCGGTAGCCCATTGAGTTGGGATACACGAGAACAAGAATCTCACCGCGAGCCAATCCAACCCAGGGAGTGACGCCAGACGTTACTCCCTACCAAATACGTTCATGAATAATTCGTGGATGTTGAGGTACAAGTTCTTTAAATACAAGCGGAGTCTCGGACTGAATTTTGAATAGATGCGACAGTTAGTTTTTGTTTAGGCATTTGATTTAAGATTCAGTCCGAGGCTTCGTGACAACAACAGAAACAAGATAGCCGTTGAAAGACGGCAGGAGGAACCTATCAATGTGGAAGCTAGTATCGATGCAGGCCCTGTCGACGACCGCAATTCGAGTGCTCCTTGAGAAAGGCGCCGAGCGCAAGAGCTTCATCGTCTGCGACCGTCATCCCGATTTCAATATGTTCATGTTCATGAAAGATGGTGAAGGACTGGACTTCCGAGATGCTCCGAGCAAGGGGGCTACCACGAAGGTGATGGTGCTGGATGATCCCAAGGAGCTCAAGAAGGTAATGTTCATCCGCTTCGAGAGGAGCCAGAAGGACATCAGGTACTAGGGGCAAATGGTTCTGGCAAACGACAGGTGCCGGTAGTTGAAAGTCTGCGCTGGACTATAAAGCAGCGATCTGGGCCGGGCGTACTTCCTCAAGTACCCCGGCCTTTTGCGTTTCAAAAATGGCTAATTTATCGTATACTGAGTGTATGAAAATCGTGCTAACGGGAGGGGGGACTGGCGGGCATTTTTACCCCATTGTGGGGGTGGCTCAGGAGATAAATAAGCTCATTGAGGAGCAGAAGCTCGTCGATGTAGAGCTTTTTTATGTATCCGACGAGCCCTATGATGACCGGGTACTTTTTGAGAATCGCATCGGTTTTCGGAAGGTGGCGGCAGGTAAGCGACGTACCTATTTTTCAATTAAAAATTTCTTAGACATTTTTAAGACTGCTTTTGGGACGATTAAGGCGGTTTTCGCCATATTCTCACTCTATCCGGATGTTGTATTTAGCAAGGGTGGATATGCGAGCTTTCCCACGCTTCTTGCCGCACGTCTCTTCCGGATACCAGTCATTATTCATGAGTCAGACTCAGTGCCAGGACGCGTGAGTCTCTGGGCAGCAAAGTTTGCGAAGCAGATACTCATTGCATTTCCAGAGGCAGCACGGTATTTTCCAAAAGAGAAAACAAAGATCGTGGGCATTCCACTGCGCCGAGAGTTTCTTTTGCCAATTTCCGCGGGTGCGTATGAATTCCTGAAATTGGATCCCGCGTTGCCGACCATCTTTGTCATCGGTGGGTCGACAGGTGCTGCGTTGATAAACGATGCGATCATTGATATCCTGCCTACTCTACTAGAGCGGTTTCAGGTGGTGCACCAAACTGGCCGTGCGAATTATAAAGATGTTTCTGGACGAGCAGACGTGGTACTGCATACGAACATTCATCGTGACCGCTATAAGGTGTATGATTTTCTAGACGAGACAACACTGAGAACAATTGCCGGCGTGGCAACGTGTGCTATTTCCCGAGCGGGGTCCACGAGCATCTTCGAGCTTGCTCACTGGGGCATTCCTGCTATCCTTATTCCCATTACTGATTCGCAAGGGGATCACCAGCGAAACAATGCTTTTGCTGCCGCACGTGCCGGCATGGCAACTGTTCTTGAAGAAAGAAATGTGACGCCAAATATTCTTATCGCAGAGATTACGCGACTCATAGATAACCGCGAGGAGCGAGATAAGATGAAGGCAGCCGGGCATGCGTTTGCTACCCCCACTGCTGGTCGAATCATTGCCGAAGATATCCTTGCACTTGCTTTAAAACATGAGTCTTAATACCCAAAAAGTAGTTACGCGGTTCGCTCCATCTCCGACGGGCTTTATGCACATTGGCGGCGCACGCACGGCGCTTTTCGCGTATCTTCTTGCGCGAAAAAATAACGGCACACTCATACTTCGTATTGAAGATACAGATCGGGAGCGGATAGTCGCGGGTTCCATAGAGCATATTCAAGCTACACTCGC
>CAYJBK010000110.1:0-4166 GCA_964368365.1 uncultured Candidatus Saccharibacteria bacterium | reverse complement strand
AGGATGTCATCCGAGGGTGTAAAGGGGATCATAGCCAGTTTTGAACGTAAAATCGCGAGCCGCGACTCATACTCAGGCTTCGAGACGTCGACGATCATACCTCCCTCGAACCGCGAACGGAGGCGCTCCTCGAGACCCTGAATGTTTTTTGGTGGTTTGTCGGACGAGAAGATGATTTGCTTGTTCTTTTCGTAGAGGCTGTTGAACAAGTGGAAGAGCTCTTCCTGCATCTTGTCTTTACCGGCGATGAACTGGATGTCGTCTATGATCAAGAGATCATATTTTCGATATTTTTCCTTGAATTGGTTTACTTTATTGCCCTGGATGGCGTCTACAAGCTCCGTGCACCAACGCTCGGAGGTTATATAGATCATTTTCTTGCCCTGACTGTTTTTCTTGAGATGATTTCCGATCGACTGGATAAGATGTGTTTTCCCGAGCCCCGTTGAACCATAAATGAAGAGTGGATTGTAGTTTGCGCCGAGGTTTTTTATGACGGCCTGTGCGGCGGCATGCGCGAGCTCATTAAAAGAGCCAACAATAAATGTATCGAATGTGTATTTTGGGTTGAGATTGTCTTCTCCGCTCACATAGAGCTCGTTAAATTTAAGCTGTTCCGAGAAGAGTGCTCCCCTCTCTGGTGCAGGGGCCTCCTCGTGCTGGGCCGGCCGGTCATCTTTCTGGATAATGTACTCAATAGCCTTGATGGTTGGCGAGTTATTTCTGAGCGCCTTCAGGATCAGCTTATGGTACTTATTGCAGAGCCAGTCTTTGACGAATGCGTTGGGCACAGAGAGGTGAACGATGTCGTCGTCCATTCTGGATATTCCTGTGTGTTTGAACCACGTACTAAAGTTAGCCTTAGAAACACTAATCTCAATTTCCTGAGACGCGATATTCCAGAGGTTTTTGGTATCCATAAGTGATGTGAAAAAAGAAAAAAGATGCGTATGAAAAAGCGATGATGTACCAGTATACAGTCACTGTGGATAAATACGAAACTCCCCTCTTTGGGATAACGCAGTGGATTACTTGTGGATATCTCCGAATTCGTGTAGGATAGCGCTATGTCAAAGACGTACCAGCCTAAGAAGAGAAAGCGCGCGAAGACGCATGGGTTTCTAACCCGCTCGAAGACCCACGGAGGAGTCCGAGTTATTAAATCCCGCCGCAGAAAAGGCCGAAAGAAGCTCGCTGCATAAGCGAGCCCTCTCTCCATGCTCCCTAGGGCTCGTCGCGTTACTCGAAAGCTTTTCGATGGATTGCTTAAGGGGTCTCAAGCTCTCCACTCAGCCCATTTCTCGTTGCGTCTGGGCCACGCGTCTGACCCTAAGGAGCCTTCACGGTTCTCGGTCGTGGTTTCTTCACAGGTTTTGAAGAAGTCACACGATAGAAATCTCCTGAAGCGCCGTACTCGTGCGGCAATTCATGCCATGCTGCCATTCGTAAAAAACGGCTATACTGTGGTGTTTTTTGCCAAGAAAACGTCCGCCGGGCTTAATTTTATTGCAATTTCCAATGAAGTAGACGCTCTTTTGAGAAAAGCTGGCATTGTGTTAGTCTAGACGTACCGATTTTCTATGATTTCATTCCTTTTCAATCTCATTTTTTACCGCCCGCTCTACAATATTCTTATTGTTTTGAGCTCTATTCCTGGGCATGATTTGGGTATTGCCATCATTCTCCTTACGCTCATTGTGCGATTTGCCTTCTCCCCGCTCTCTCATAAGGCTATTCGCACACAAAAGAAGCTCAAAGAGCTTGAGCCGGAAATAAACGAACTCAAGGCGAAGCATAAAAACAACGCCGAGGAGCAAGGGCGGGCGATGATGGCGCTGTATAAAGAGCACGGCGTGAACCCGTTCTCAGGCTTGGGCCTTATTCTCATCCAGCTTCCGCTCTTTTTTGCTCTCTACTGGATCGCGCAGGATAATTTGGCCTCAGTTTCCACTATTGCCTACTCGTTTGTAACGCCCCCAGCTGAAATTAGCCGCCTTTTTCTTGGTCTTGTAGATATCTCAGGAGAGAGCGTGGTTCTCGCGCTTCTCGCGGGCTTGAGCTACTTCGTGCAGGCCCAGCTTTCTATCCCCCCTCCGGCGCCCAAGGTGGAGGGTCAGGAGCTCTCATTTGGGGCTGAGTTTGCTCGCGGTATGAGTTTCCAGACGAGATATTTTATCCCAATAGTCATCACTATTGCCGGATTCCAGCTTGGTGCGGCGGTACTTCTCTACTGGATCACCACGAACCTTTTTTCCATAGGCCACGAGCTCATTGTTCGCCGGAAAGCAAAGGCACTGTTGGCACAGGCGAACTAAAAATACCCCTCTCATGAGGGGTATTTTTAGTTCCGACCTTCCCTACTCCTCGTCCAAGTTTAATTTCCAGAGGGTACCATCCTTTTTGTTTGTGAAATACAGATTCGTTTCGTCCTGGTCGAGCATGAGATTGATTGCATCCGCGCCATCCAGTATTCCGGGTTCGTTCGTGTCGAGCACGATGTGTGTTTCAGCGCTTTCTGTGTCAATGACTATAATCCTATCTTGAAAGGACGTAATACCTGTGTACCAATCGTCAGGGTAATTACCGTTCGGAATGAATGCCGGTACTCCACAGTACAGGAGGGTGGGGTGGAGCGTGCTCCAGGTGCATTTTTCCGGGAAGGTTGTGTCGGGTACGATGTTTGATGTCTTGTTTTTTATATCAAAGAGCGAGGTAAGAAAACCTCCTGATGTAGACTGGCTATAGAGAGCGAATGATTTTAATGGATTTACGAGCGCAGTGAGACCCCGAGTGCCTTCCAGTACCCTCTCGCGTGTCTTGCGTGCGGTATCTACGAGATAGAGAGTTCCTGCGACGTTTTGCGAAGGCTTTGGGGTGAGAGCTACAGCGTTGGGTGCTGGCCACGAGACGCTCCACTCAGTAAGGAGGGAGTCAAAGACCTGCGACTGTTTCTTGTTTTCAAAGTCCGAGACGATGCCCACGACCCCATCCCCCACTCTGTTGAGATAGAAGAGACTTTTCTTGTCGGGGGATACTGCGAGCGTGACAATTGAGCTTGGGAGGGCGCTAGTTTTGAGTTCGCCGATCTCGGCCGTGCCCGTAGTGCTTGTGGCTCGCGAGAGGACCCCGAGAAGGTTTTCTATGGTGTTCAGACTGTCTCGAAAAACGCGGAGCGCGAGAGAGTCTCCTCGGCTGCTCCAGTACACCTCTTGAATCTTGGGAATTGTGGTGTTTGAGAGTTTGGATGCCGCTGTCTCTCCATCCCCGAGGCTATACACATGACCTGTTGTCTGCTCCACGTATCTCAGCTCGTTGGTAGAAAGAAGTGTTGCCCCTGCTATGGGGCCGCTTCCAATGAGCGTCAGCTTGCCTCGCGTTGTAAGGGGCGCCGACTCGCTCGTTCCAAGTTGGCCTACTTCTTCGGTCGAACCTTTTTCTGTTCTTGCTGTTCCCGTCTTGCTGGGAGCGAGTGGTTTTCCTGGAACCACCGGAAACGGGTCGCCACTATTTCCTGTTTGGGCAGTACTGGAGGCGGTATCAGTTTCTCGTACAAAGAACCAGTATGCTCCGAATACACTGAGTGTAAGGAGGAGAAAGAGAGTTAGCCAGAAGATAAATGTTCGTACTGTCATTTAGTTAAAAATTATGTGCCAGTGGCCCTTGGATCGTTCGTCTTGAAAAACTCCTAAACTTGTTCGATAGAGGTCAAATTTAGAGCCACTGGTTTGGTCAAAAGGCTTATTTCCATTTTTCTTAACGAACTCTGTTATTTTTACGCTTGTCTGGACGTCTACCACGGCATTTCCTGGGCCATGCTGAGTGCTTCCCGAGTGCCCTTCCTTCTCGGTCCCGCCGTTTACTTGGACACTACAGCCACATTCTCGTTTGAGACTGATAAGTCCGGTGATTGCGTTTTGCGGTAGGCCGGCGAGAGTGACACAGTTTCGATCTCCTGGCCCACTGCAGGGCGTTCGGAATCCCACAGTGATTCCGTTGTCGGCGAGTTGTTGCTTGACCCGGTCATTGGCGGCGGTGTCTGCGCTTGTGGCACCTCCGCCTGCCGCGCCCGAACTCGCGGCGCTTGTTCCCGTTCCTGGAGCTGGCGCGGCAGTCCTCTCTACTGCGGTGTTGATAGGATCAATGTTTAGTTGAAATGTAACGAGATT
>CAYJBK010000109.1:0-4182 GCA_964368365.1 uncultured Candidatus Saccharibacteria bacterium | reverse complement strand
CTCAGCGCTTCCGGTTGCTCCCCCCTCTTGCCGCAGTGTTATTGCCTGGGGATTTGCTGTATAGGGCGTTGCTGGCCTCCCATTTATAAGCCAGGAGAAAAGGAGCTGTTCAAACGGGAGAGAGAAGAAGTATGGCTCAGCCCGCACAGTTGTTTCTGCGTTTGTGAGAAAAATGTTTGATCCGAGGGGCGCGGCGTAGTCTGTTCCGAGAAGCGGTCGGTCTTTGTAGAAAATGAGTGTGGGTGCGGCAGTTTCTATTTCAACTGTTTTCTTTGCGCGGAGCGTACCATCGGCGGAGGATACTTCCACCGAGACTTTGGTTTTTCCTAAGACATTGGCTTTGATCTCCGCAGTTTGTTTTCCTTTGCCCGTGCCTTCGGGAATATCTTCAAACCCTTTCTGCCACCGGTAGGTAAGATCTCTGGGGTTTATTGTGGCTCCAGATTCCGACTTAAATTCAGGAAGAGCAATGAGGCGTACCACTGCTCCCGGTCCCGGGAGTGCTTTGCCTTGGTAGAGCGGTGGGACGTAGGACTGTGCTTCCCATGTGAGCGAAAGCTCTTGGGGCACAAAGACGAGCGTTTTTTGAATCGAGTCTCCTCCACCCGAGACTGAAACGGTAACCGTGGTGCGTACTCCTGTGGCGCCCATGGTAACTTTCTGCTGTGTCTCCCCTATACCCCGCTTGAGCTGCCTTCCATTAAGACTCCAGGTGATCGTGGAACTCCGGAGGTCTACTCCAAAGCTTGTGAGGGAAATAGTTGTCTCCTCGAACGGCCCTGGGTTTGCGGGCTCGATTGTTGCTGAAAGCTGTCCGCCTATCGTGGTTTCAGAAACGGCGTGAGAGGCGTGAGGGATCGCTAAAAAGGAACCCAGTGCTGTGAGGATCAAGAAGTAGCGCGTGATATATGAAAGTATGCTCATTCTAATTATTGAGAACCTCCCCTGCTTCGCGAGGGCGTATTTCTGACCCCACTTGCTGTTGTATCGGTTCTTCGTCGGCAATCCTTTGGCGTTGCGGTGCAGATGTTGATCCTTGCTCCGGTGTATTCCGTTTCTCTTTAAGGTTTTGCGACACAGCTTTGCCCGTTTTTGCTGCGAGTACATCCTCTGCCCACGACGTTGAAACTATTATACCAATTTGTAGCGAGATTGCAGGCAGAAAACCAAAAAGAGATTCCATAATCATGGAAACTGTTGTTGCGATAATGTTTTTTGCACTCGGTGCCCCCTTTTTATCCACAAAGAAAGGAACGTCATATTTCCTAAGCCAGTACCAGAAGATTGCTTGCGCGAGAGCGAGAAGAAGCCAGTTGAGCGCGGTGCCTATTCCAGGTATGAATCCTACAAGCCCGAGCGTGTCGAAAAGGAGACACGCCATGCCCATTTGAAAGGCGGTATTGTTGTCGATGCGGTATCGTGTGTCTGCCATAAACTACTGCTGTGGTGCGCCTGGGGCGGGATTTTCCGCTGCCGCCTTGAGTTCAGCCTTTGCGTTTTTGATGGCAAGCATTTGCGAGGGGTCTGAGGTGATGATTTGGTCCTCTGTATAGGAAGCGATGATTTTGATCGCTACGTGCTTCAACCCAGCAAAGAAGATTCCCTCTCCCACATCTGACTCAAGAAGGAGATATTTTTCCTCGTCCGTGAGATTAAACGTCTTTTGCACCATATCAATCGACGCCGGAGACTGCTTCAGAAGCACTTGAATTGAGGAGTTCGTAATAATAGGAAGTCCATAAGGAGATTTCAAGAAGTCCCCTACGTCTTGCGTAATGGTTGCGAGACCAAGATAATATTTACGCCCGCGCTTAGCCATACTAAAGAGGAATGACGCCGTATCTTCTGACTTCATCATCCACCACGCTTCGTCTACCACAAGGAGGCGCTTTTTTATCTCTTTTCGCACCGCATTCCATATGTAGTGCATAACGATGTGCATTGCCACAGGCTTCAGCTCATCTTCCATGTCCCGCACAGAGAACACGATGAATTTTTTGTTGATATCGACGTTTGTCGGCCGGTTTATAAATCCTGCCCACGTACCCTGTGTGTATTTAAGGAGACGTTGTGCCAAGCTCTCCCCTCCTTCCATACCAGCGAGTACGAGCTCAAGGTCGGACAGAAGCGGGGGCTCTGACCCAGAGAAGTCCTGGTCAGCAGTGATATCCTTCAGCGCATAGGTTTCCGTAATGGCGGTGTCCATGATGGCATCTTCTTCTGGCGAGAGGCCACCAAGCATGATGCGGAAGAGGCCCACAAGATTAATGATGTTGGAGCGGAGCACGTCGGCTGGTGACTCATCCTCACGAACCACAGGAAGATCAAACGGGTTTATGTGGTGCTCTGAGGTCAAAGAAATGTTGAAATATCGGCCTCCTACAGCTTCTGCCAAGAAGTCGTACTCTTTCTCAGGGTCGATGACCATGACCTCGGCATCGAACATCAAGGTGCGAAGAATCTCGAGCTTGGTGGCGTAAGATTTACCCGATCCCGACTTGGCGAATATAATCTAGTTAAAATTCTCAAGCGAGAAGCGGTCGAAGAGGACGAGACTTGAGTTGTGTCGGTTGACGCCGTAGAGAATGCCGCGGTTGGAAGTGAGATCGAAGGACACGAAGGGGAAAATACTTGAAAGCGGCGCAGAATTGAGCTTGGAGTTTACGTTCAAGAGGTCGCTTGCCGTAGGAAGCACTGTTTTGAACCCTTCCTCCTGCTGGAAGAGCGCCGGCTTCATATAGACCAGCTTGGATTCCAGGATAGATTTCACTTCCCGCTCGTTCTTGTTGAGCTCATCCTCAGAATCACCGTACAGGGTGATATAGAGGCCAACATTGAAGATTTTCTCCTGTGCCTGCTGGAGCTGGTCGCGGAGCGCCTCAATGTCTTGATAGGCAGTGTCGAGGATCGGATCACGCACCATGCCCTTTTCCTCATTCATGCGGATCTGGCTACCCACCTCGGCGATTTTCTTCTGGAGCTGGCGAAGAACCTTGGCGGTGTCTTCCGGGTGGATCATGATGGAAATATCGAAGATTTTGTCGAGATTAATGATGGGCGAGAACCACCCTTCTCCGAGGAAGCGAGGGTAGGAGATAACATAGAAGGTTCGGGCTATTTTCTCACCCAGGCGGATTTGCTGTGGGTCGATCTTGAGGGCTGCTGGCGCGATAATGTCGCGGAGCTCCAGGAGCCCGCTTTCGTAGATCTGCTCCGGCAGCACTGGTGTTATGATCCCCTCTTTTTCCTCCTTTTTTCCAAAAAGCGACATGTTATTTGCTTATCGTAGGTCGGATAACTTCTCCCGGGTTCATCATCTTGAAGAACAGCTCAATGAGCTCCTCTGTTCCGAGCGCCGCAACTCGGACGCCGGTCCGAACGAGACCGCTCTGGACCACCCCGGCACGTTGCTCCAGCTGTGTGCGGTGTTCCTCAAACCGGGCCTTGTCTGCTGCAGTGGTTTCGGCTCCTGTCTTTTTTCCACCAAAGAGGCCTCCCAGGAACCCCTTTTTTGAGCCGCCTATGCTTGGCGGAGGGACGTACGGCACCACAATAAAGAAACTCTTCGACATTATGGCCGTTGATTCGGTAAAACTTTTGATGAACCCAATGTATTCCCGGATCTGGACCTTCAAAAGTTCGTTCGTTTGGTCCTTCATGCGCTCTTCGAGTGTGGCGATGTACGGACGGATGTCGAGTCGACGCGACTGAATCAGGATCTGCACTCGGAAATCGAGCGAATTCAGGAAACTTTGAAACTGGAGGATGATCGCTTGTTGCTCGTCGGCAGATTTAAGGGCGAAGTTGAGGGATGAGGCGATCAGTACCATGACGTAGGTGCCGTCTTTTAAGACCGCAATACCGTCACGGACCTCATCGAGGGGGACAAACTCTTGTGTGGGTGTTGCGCTAGCCATTATCGTTTCATTTTTTCATTAATGTCGAGGCTCCATGCCAGATCTTTTAGTTTGCTTTCAGTCAGCTTTGGAATAAAGATGGCTGGCTTTGCTGTGGCTACTGGTACCGCGGCTTTTGTGGGAGTTTTCTCGGGAGCTTTCGACCAGATATAGAGCTTTGTCCCTATAAAAAACTTGGTTGCGGATTCAAGGATGCTTATGAAAGGACGGCTGTTGATCTTGCAAAACGCGAGCGCGAGTGAGATTCCCGCAAAAGGAGCGAGGA
>CAYJBK010000108.1:0-4260 GCA_964368365.1 uncultured Candidatus Saccharibacteria bacterium | reverse complement strand
CTCTTTCCCTACACGACGCTCTTCCGATCTCTCATTGTGCTCGATATCATACTTCCCGATATTAATGGCTTCGAAATACTGGCAAAAATCCGGAGCAACAAAAATACACAGAAAATTCCCGTACTGATACTGAGCAATCTAGACCAGAAAGAAGACCTCGACCGCGCAAACGCTCTCGGCGTCAGTGGCTTCATGATTAAGGCAAACTTCTCGCTGGGAGAGATCGTAACAAAGATAAATTCAATCATTGGTAGTGAAAAAAGTAGAGCTCGAAAGAAACATACACACGTAGGGCTGCTTCTCATAAGCGCCCTGTTTCTTGGGAGCGGAATCGTGTTTGACGTGACGGAAAACTGGGCACAGCATCCATTCCTCACACAACCCGCGGCAACAATTCTCGCCGACGGAAATACATCATCTTCGTCGAACCAGGCCCTCTGTGATTCAGTCACCGGCGTTTCTTCCTTCGCGGGACGAAGCATGCCTGAGATAGCAAACGGCGGCAAGGTGAGCACGTTCGGCGGACCGAGCGACTCGGGCGTATCCCGATCAGAAGGTTTGGCGCTTTCTAATCTACCCTCTGAGCTCTTCCTACCCGGAGATGATCCGCGCATTGCCGGGAAAAACTTTGGGCAGGCACGGCGCCTAAACCCCGATGCATTTTATGTCGCCGCGAGATGGCCCTACACAAATGACTTTCGAGCACAGAGAATCCCGGAAAATCAGCTCGGAAATAAATCAAGCTACGACGGAGGGTTTCCCGTCTTGATCGAAGCAAACGGCCGAAAAATCGTAGCATGGGCCGTTGATTACGGCCCTCACGGAAATACAACCGACAAAGACATAGATCTCTCCCCAGGCGCCGCTCGGGCACTCGGCCTGCAGTCAGGAGACACCGCCACATCACTTTCATACGTTACAGACCCGACAATAGACGCGACGACGTGTTCAGGTGGCTCGTCCGCCTCAAGCAATAAAAGTGGTTTTAATGCGGGCCAGGGAGACCAAACCTCGACAGACAGCTCGAGCGGTAGTTTTAAGTGGAGCACTGGCGCCCTCTGCTTTAAACACACAGGCCCAAGCGGACCAGGAAAACTGTCGAAGGCTACCTCATGTAACGGCGGGTTCGCAACCCCACCCGGACTTCCACCGGTACCGATACCAGACTGTGGACCAAGAAGTGCGCTCTGTACCATTCCGACGGGATGTCTTAATCTCGTCTGTGGCGCACACGAAAACGCCATCTTTCATCCAGCAAGCGGCACATGCGGGTGCGGATGATATACGGCAATCCTCTTTTTAAATTCCCCCTCGGTCATAGTGATCCATGCCGCCTGGGCACCAAATCCATGTTTGTCAAAGATAAGTCTATCTGTCGAGCAGGAATTCTCAAGAAATAGCAGGATACAATATCGTTTTGCTCGATAGGCCTCTAAAAGAACCCTTATTTGGTCGGGCGAAAAACCAATCCCTCGGCCATACTGCGAGAGAATCTTTGCGGCATCGCCGCCCAGAAGTGCATGCTCTTCCACCCGAGATATTCGCGCACACGCCGTGATGGGACCGCCAGAATTTTTAAAGTAGACGGTATCTCCCCTTCTCACCTTTCCCCAAGGACTCCGGCGAGTGTTGTACCAACGCGACTCAATCGTCTTCCGACGATCAAGAATCGCTGGAATGAACCCAAGCTTCGGATCCATGATCGCAAGATGAACCATAGAACTCAAACTAAGCTTAAAATATGGGGGGGGTGAGGGAGTCGGCCTCCGGTTCTGGCCTGCTGGCCAGACCTGTGGCCCGGCCTCAGCCGACAAACGGCTTCCGGCTTTCGACTCCCTACATGCGCCCGCACCCAACACAAAACCCGCACAAGGCGGGTATTTGTATTGGGTATGCGGGGTGAGGGAGTCGAACCCTCCACCACAGTTTGGAAAACTGTTATTATACCGATTAACTAACCCCGCCTCGTCAGATGAATCCTAGCAAAAACAAGGCCTAGTAGCAATTCGAGTTTCGATACGTATACTAGATTCATGGAACGACTTTCTGACCGATTTTGGCTTCATATGCTGTTTTTTTTGGCTGTTCTCGCCGGTGTAGTGAATTTTGTGTCCCCCTCTACACCGGCTTCAGAAACAGAGCAGCCGGTCGGGCCACCGCCAGTATTCGGACCCCTGTTTATACCGCTACCGACCATCAGTACCGCACCCACAACCACGAACAAAATCAGCGAGGCAACAAGCTCCAAACCCAAAACTATAAAACCAGTGGCAGTAAAATCCGCAACCACAAGCCCACCAACTATCACCGAACCTAAACAAACGAACATCTCAGCGCCACCTCCTCCCAACGCGGGAGAACTGAATCTCAAAACCAGAGAGAGCGTCGTAAACATACTCTGCACTACAAAAACGGGAGGCTTTTTTGAACCCATTTCCGGAAGTGGTGTCATTATTGACCCTCGTGGCATCATTCTTACGAACGCGCACGTAGCTCAATTTTTCCTCCTCAAGGACTTTCAGGTTCCGGATTTCATTGACTGCACAATCCGAACAGGTAGCCCGGCCTCCCCAAGCTATCGCGCAGCCCTTATCTATATATCGCCTCGCTGGATTCGCGCAAACGCTGAGAAAATTAACCTCTCCCGGTCTCCGGGAACTGGAGAAAACGACTTTGCGTTACTCCGAATTACTGGCTCGGTCAAGGAAAGCACCGCTCTTCCTCCCCGCTTTACGTACAGTGTCCCAGACCCCACGTTTGAAAGCTTTTTCCCTCAGAACCCTGTCCTCCTCGTAAGTTACCCAGCCGAACTCCTCGGCGGAATTCTCACACAGACAAGTCTTAACCAAGTTTCGAGCCTCGGCACAATCAAAAAAGGCTTCTTTTTCATTGGCCACACCCTAGGCATGCTCGACATCTTCTCCCTTGGCGGTAACATTACGGCGCAGGGAGGCTCCTCGGGTGGCGCTGTCATTGATAGCCTCACCGGGAAGCTCATCGGAATTCTGGTAACTTCAACGGTCGCAGCATCAACCGACGAAAAAAACCTCACCAGCCTTTCCCTCTCGCATATAAACAGAGGTCTCGAGGAAGAAACGGGGCAAAATCTGGGCACCTTTATCGGCCCCGATCCTTCTATACTGCAGCAGAATTTCGAGCGGAGTGCATTTCAAGAGATGAAAAACATACTGGTTAATGCCATCGATCACAACTAAACAGCTTTCATGGCACGCAGTCGCATGATAGAATAGAAAAATCTGGGAACATCTCTAGCGCCCCAGTTAACACACGCATTATGAAACTAAGCAAGGTTCTCTCGTTCGCCTTCGTTGCTACGATGGCCATGCAAACGCTGGACATCATTGGGCATCTCACGACCATTACCTGGGGTGGTGAGATTATAAAGCCCGAGACAGCAGTACATCTTCCGTATATAGCTATAAAAATAACGGTCGTTTTATTGGTTCTTGCGTTCTTCACCTATTTCATGGGCATCGGCATGAAAAAGGGCCTGCTCGGAGCGTTCACGGCTACAACGATCTTCGATATCTATTATCGTTTTGCAGAGCCTACGCTCGACCGCTCAGTCTTTACGCTCGACGAAAAAAGTGTTGTTTGGATAGTATTTCATGCGATCTGTCTTTTAGTACCCTACTGGCTCCTTACGAAATATGTATTAGAAAAGCCAGAATACGAGGGCAAAGCGTATGTAGACCCTAAGGCCGCACGGAATAAGCTGGGCATAGCAGCAGTACTGTCCCTCATCGCCTCCGTCATAGTACTCTCGGCATCAAAGGCATTCTTGAAAAAAAGCGGCTTTTTCTTTGCCTTCGGCCCCGTGGCGCTCCACTTCAACGAGTATGTGCTGATCGGAACCTTGTTCCTTATCATTGCAGTGACATTCTTTTATAAAGTAATAGCCCTTTCGAGAAGCCATGAATAAAAGCATCCTAGCTATCATCATTGTTCTCGCACTTGCAGGCCTGGGATATGGCTTAGCGGGAACTCCAACAGCGGAAACCCCGAATGCTGTTGGAGAAACCAAGCCGGTAACTCCTGCGCCTTCAGCAAAAGCAGAAACACCCACCACCTACACGACACCCGCGCCCAAACCAGCCGCAAAACCAGCAGAAACGACGACACCAACTCCTACCCCAGCCCCTACCCCAAAGGTAGAGACACCAGCGCCGGTCGTAACTGCGCCTGCCAAAAAAACAGTAACGGTTAATTATGAAAACAATTCAATTGGCCCGGCTTCAG
>CAYJBK010000107.1:0-4274 GCA_964368365.1 uncultured Candidatus Saccharibacteria bacterium | reverse complement strand
CTCCGTGTTTAGAGTCGGAGCGAACTCGTGAGATCATCATACCCAATCTCATCCACAAATCAAAGCTGCGAAACTTGAAATGATGAGATCGTGTCAACGTTGACAGCTCATCAGCCGTCCGTAGAATGGGGGCGTCTGGTACCTAAAAAAAGTAGTTGAACAGCTAGTTGAACATGTTCAACTAGTAGACCACGTTCAAACCCTTTAGGTACGCCGTTCCTTAAAATCTATTTCGCTGACTACTATCTCACCAGAGAATCAACTGAACGGCAAAGTAATTAATTAACATACATTACTAACCACTATTCAAATACTAAAAGATTCTCTATTGATATCTATCTACATATCTAAACTATCTCTATTAAAAGAAAGAAATACTACTACCAGAAGAAGCAGAGGAGGAGATGGGGATGGGAGGTGGAGGTGGGGGGAACGGGAAGAAAGGCGAAGAGACGGAGGAGGGACAGTGAGAGGTTTTGAGGTGTGCTATTGGGATACGGGGAAAAGGATCAAAAAGCTATACAGAAGCACTACTCAACCGAAACGTTATCCCACAGCCCGCTATACTCCCCTACGAGCGCCGAATCTGAGCAAATTGAGCTTCGCCCTGATTTAATCTGTGCTTACCCCGCCCACCCGTGCGCGCACAGCGGTAGCCAAAAAGGATGCCGAGGCGTGCGGGCTCACGCCCCCGCATCCTTTTTGGGAGGCCTCCCCGCAAAAAAAAGGGGGGGCACGTCGCCATATCCCCCTACAAGGAAGCCTGTTTACCTCTAAATGATGCCTCTACCGAGGCGTCATTTACTTCCAACTGAAGCACCTCGCAATTACCGATCCCCTTTTCTTGAAAATAGCCGTTGAGTGCTGTTAAAAGATAATTCTCATGACCAAAAGCGAGTATCTTTATCTTTTCGCCACCAGCACTAACTTTTCCATGTGCAAAACGCGCCAGACGAACAAGATTCTTGAACTGTTTGTTGTAGAGATCGTCGGCAGTTTCGATCTCGGGAAAAAACTGCTTTACTTTTTCACCATATGCAAGGTAGTTTGCGGCAAACGAACCCTTGTCGTCTGTGTCGATATCTTCTTCGAGTTTTTTATAAAGATCCCGCTTCTCAGGATCTAAGGCATCGAAATTAACAAGCCTTCGGTTTTTGCTGGGATTAAACAAGTTCATCGCAAGCGTATTCTTGAGATTGAGGGAGAGCGTATTAACAGCGCGTATTTCTCCATCCGCTATGTCTTCAGAAATTCCGCTCCGCGCATGTTCGGGAGCTAGAATAGTAAAACCTGTCTCTTTAGCTACCTCTCTAAATATATTTGCAGTCTCAAGCGCACGTGCCTCGTTACTCGAAACAAAAAAGAGCTTGGTGTCTTTAGAATCTAAGCCGGAGAAAAATTCATTCGCTTTTTTTCGGGCCAATTCAACACCCTCGGGAGTAAGGTCGGGTGTAACCTGCTTATCTTTATCAAACTGTTTCTCCGGATTGTCACTTGCAGTGATGTCACGATACGTTGCGTAGCTTGAGACACTGTGACGAACTAAATCGATCTCCGTTTTCTTGTCGGGTTTTTCGGTGGGTTGATTGTGTTCTGGACTGAAAAAATTTTCTCCCATATGACTAGGTCTATTCGGCTACTTTTTTAACGAAGCCACTGTCTGCGTCAACTAGGATTATATCACCAGTTTTGAACACTCTCGTTGCGTCATGAGTACCCACGAGACAAGGAATTCCGAATTCACGCGCAATAATAGCTGCGTGAGAAGTGATACCTCCTTCATTGGTAACGATTGCGGAAGCTTTCTGGGCGAGCTGCATCATTGTCGGTGATGTCATGGTCGTCACAAGAATATCGCCCTTTTCAAATTCTTTGGACGCTTCTACAAGCGCTGTATAGTCTTCAACAAGAACAACGCGAGCACGTCCTGTTACTCTTCCCGGCCGCGCCGTTATACCTTTAAGCATCTCAACTCCTGCAGTGTCTGTGGTATACCGCTCCCCAAAATATTCCTTTGCCTCTTTCCCATATAAATATTTCAGCTCATCACCTTGGTAATGTATGAGCGAAAACTCTAAACGCTTCTCAAGCTCTTCTTTGGGGAGAGGAGCTTTCAGACTTAAAGCCTGCGCAAGATCGGTAAAATTATACCCCCACATGAATACATCAAATGGAACACCTATCCGCAAAGCGAGCACCTGAAAAAATGGAAGTACGAGTGTCTCGGCACCACTCCAGCAATGTTTCAATACAAACCGACTCGTACCGAGCTTCTGTAGTATTGTCGTATCTCTAAACAACTCTGGGTTACTGTACTCCTTGTAGAGATCCTTCTGTTGCTCCAAAAGCTCCTCCTTCGATTTTCTGATCTCAGCCACAGAGACATCTAGCTCCTCGCGGTTAGTTGTCGCGATTCGCTCGTGGAGGTGCTGAACCATCTCATCATATGACCATGTGTTGCAGAAATTGGCCGGAAAACTACGGATATGCTTCAAAAGTGTCTTGTCTTCAACAGTAGTGCCACTATCCATAAGCTCTTTCCAAGCAATAAGCTCTTCCTGTGTCTTATCAAGTTCCGAAGAAGAACAGAGCACAGAAAAAACCTCGGCAAGCCTTTCTTGCGGTACATACTTCAACAGGTTCTTTTGCGCACGTTCTTCTATTTTCGAAGTAGCACTTGGATCGGATGCACGAAAAAGTTTCTGGAGCATGACCAAAGTGCTTCTATATCGCATCAGGAGAGTAAGCAGCTCTTCGTTGGTCAGCTTTGTATCCGTTGCTGCAAGCAGATCATCGACGAGAGCATGAAATTCTTTGATCGTGGACTCTATGTGGTCGAAAATGGCTTTTGTGTTCGCTTCGGTAAGATACACGTCTCCATTTGCAAAGCCGCGAGCGATAGCGTCTTCTGAAAAATAAATATGCGAAAAGCCTTTATTGTGCTCGCGCATAACATCATCTATTCCCTTTGTTACAGAAAATAGTTCATTATCCACCGCAAAATTTAATATCATGGCCTCTGCAACCATAGCAGACTGCTTTTGCCCCCACATAAACTTATACTCTTTTCTTGTAGCACCATAACTCTGCGTAGAGCGAGCTGTGAGCGTTGTTATCGGACGGCTCTGCGTTATGTAAAACACACCGCCCTCCATCGCCCACTCGATATCACAAGGAAAACCGTAGTGATTCTCTATATCTAAAATCATTTGGGAAAGATTCAAGATTTGTGTCTCGGTAAGAGCCTGGGATGAGGCTTTGGGTTCTGGAATATCCAACCACTCATTGCCACCAGTTTTTACACGATAGAGACCGCGTGTCTGAGTAGAAACGTTCATGTCTATAACTCTTCGAGGATTTTTCTCTACCACATAGCTGTTTGGCGTCACTTGTCCTGATACAATCGCTTCACCGAGGCCGAATCCCGCTTCAATGATGAGCTGGTTTCGATCTTCGGTCACCGGATGAACCGAGAAAGCGATACCCGAAACTTCTGACTCAATCATTTTCTGTACCACTACCGCCACAGAAATTTTCTGCTTGTGGAGATCTTTTTCAAACCGATAGAAAATAGCGCGGGGTGTAAAAAGCGATGCCCAGCAACGCTGTACCTTTTCAAGAAGATCGCTTGCTTGCGTATTCAAAAAGCTATCAAGTTGTCCGGCCCACGCAGCTGATGCGCCATCCTCGGCTGTTGCTGAAGAACGAACAGCAACCCACTCAGCGCCGAGTTCCTTAAAAGCCGCCTCGATTTCTTGGGCAATATCTTTTGGCATCAGTGCAGACTTAATCAGCGCTTGGATTTTCTCTGAGGCATTTTCCACAGTGTGCATCTCCTCGTGGTTTACCGTATGAAGAATTGAATCTATCTCAACAGAAAGATCAGTCTCCGCGAGAAACCGTTCAAAAGCACTCGTAAGCACCACAAACCCAGGAGGAACAGTAATACTCGCTTGTGTCATCTCTCCAAGCGAAGCACCCTTGCCACCAGCGGTTAGGGCATCGTTTTTAGATATACGACTGAATGGTGTAGTAAATGTCATAAGGCACTTTTACTATACATTTTTATGCCTCTTATTCAAAGCTTCTTAAAGACGGATCTGTTCAAATCGTGCTTCGCCTTGATTTAAATGTGCTTGTCCCACCCGTGCGCGCACATGGTTTCCAGAAAATACGTGCGAGCGATCGGACTCGAATCGCCCCCCCGCGTACTTTCTGAAAGGACTCCCACAAGGACAATGCCGAAATACTGAACCTGCTCCAGAGATAGGAAG
>CAYJBK010000106.1:0-4404 GCA_964368365.1 uncultured Candidatus Saccharibacteria bacterium | reverse complement strand
TGGAGTTCAGACGTGTGCTCTTCCGATCTCTCGTGGATCGCACGATTCCCATGCTTCCCGAGGTGCTTTCAAACGGACTTTGCAGCTTGAATCCCAAGGAAGATAAGCTTACCTTCTCGGCGGTCTTTACACTCGACAAAAACGCAGAGATCCTCGACGCATGGTTCGGCAAAACGATCATTCACTCGGCATACCGATTTACTTACGAGTCTGCGCAAGAGTCGCTGGACAACCCAGACGGCCCATACCACAAAGAACTCGACACACTCAACAAACTCGCCTACAAGCTCCGCGATAAGAAATTTAAAGCAGGCGCAATTTCGTTCGAAACAGAGGAGGTACGCTTCCACCTCGATGAAGAGGGCGTGCCTATATCTGTGTATAAGAAGGTTCGCGGAGACACGCACAAGCTTATCGAGGATTTTATGCTACTCGCGAACCGAGAAGTCGCGGGTTTCATCGCGAACCAAGACATCGAGCAGACATTCGTATATCGAAACCACGACCTACCGGACATTGACCGGATCGCGAACCTTTCGTCCTTCGTTCAAAACTTCGGCTATAGCATAAAATTCCAAGACAACGTGATCCCCTCGCGCGAACTGAACGACCTCATAAAGCGCGTCGAAGACACGCCGGAGAAAAATGTGATCCAGACGAGTATCCTCCGTTCGATGGCGAAAGCACTCTACTCAACCGAGAACATCGGCCACTACAGCCTTGCTTTCGAACATTACACCCACTTCACCTCCCCCATCCGCCGATATCCAGACGTCATGGTACACCGCCTGCTCCAGGCGTATCTTGAGGGGAAGCCACCTGCCGACCGAGCAAAATACCAGAAGATGTGTATCCACTCAAGCCAACGAGAAGTAGAAGCCTCGGACGCGGAGCGCGCCTCAATCCGTTATAAACAGGTTGAATACATGAAGACCCGTGTGGGCAAGGAATACGATGGCATCATTACCGGTGTTACCAAGTGGGGCGTCTACGTAGAGACCGTGGAAGAAAAGTGTGAGGGCATGATCCGGCTCGGTGACATCGATGGCGACTACTACTCGCTCGATGAAGGTACTTACTCGATCGTCGGAGAGCGCACCAAGCGCCGCATCCGCCTCGGAGACGAAGTACGAGTAAAAGTACTCCGCGCGGACATGGAAAAACGCACCCTCGATTTTGGAATAGTCTCTTCTAAAAAATAGTCTACTTCGCGAACTGCGCAGCAGCTTCGTCAAATTTTACTGAAAGGATTCGAGATACACCGTCCATACCCATCGTAATACCATACAAGATCGTGGCGCGAGACATGGTTTCGCGATTATGCGTTATAAGCACAAGCTGAGAATATTTCGCGAGACTTTCTATCATGTCGCCATACCGCCGCGAGTTTGATTCGTCGAGTGCGGCATCTGTTTCGTCAAGCACCAAAAACGGTGGTGGGTTCACCTGAGAGACAGCAAAAAGAAGTGCGATAGAAGTGAGAGCACGTTCCCCGCCAGAAAGCATCTCGAGTCCTCGAATTTTCTTCCGCGGAAGACTTATGTCGACTTCTATTCCCTCTTCACCCGCCAAAACTTCATCAGAAGCTTCGGTGGGTAAACCCTCTTCTATATCGCCACGTCGCTTTTTAACCTCACGCACAAGGTTCAACCTTGCAGAACCGCCGCCAAACATAATCCCAAAGAATGTATTAAACTGCTCGTTGATCTTGGTAACGCCGCGCGTAAATTCGTCCCGAAGCCGCTCTTCCAGCTCTTTCATAATAACTCGAAGTGACTCGGCACTCTTCGTTAGATCTTCGATCTCCTTCGCCAAGAATGTCTCACGTTCTGCGACGTCTGTATATTCTTTCATAACATCCACATTCTCACCGCCAATGTCCTCAAGCCGAAGCTTAATGCGCTCGATCTGGTGCTTCTGTTCCTCTCGCGTACCATGCGCCTGGGGGCTTGTCCCAGCGTCCGTGAAAACGCCGTAGTTCTTCCAGTCACGAATCGCTTCACCCAAGAAACGCACCGCATCTGCAAATTCCCTTCCGAAAGACTCTTTTCGTTCATGAAGCCGCTCCTCGTCGAGACGCAGCGCTTCGAGGAGCAGTGTGAGCTCACTCCGCCGGGACTTCGCCTCAAAAAGCGCACGCTCTGATCCGCGGAGCGTTTCCTGTTCGCGATCGATCTCCTGCTTTAATCTCTCTCGCTCGTCCTGGAGTGTGCTTTCGGTTGTACGAAGTGCGGCAAGCTTCTCCTCGATTACTGCACGCTCCTCGCGCAGTTTCGCAAGCTCGAGCTCACGATGCTCTACGCGCTCTTTGGCTTCAGGCCGTATTACCTGGCCGCAAGCACCACACACTTCTTCTCCCGACATCACTTTATATACCGGCAGCGACTCGATCTTCCCTTCAAGTCGACCGGCCATTCGGGAGAGCTCGTCCTTCTCGATCCGCATATTATAGAGGCGATTTTCTATATCTCTGAAGATCCGCTGCTTGTCCCCCTCGCCCCTCGCCTGCTCTTCTGCGCGCCGAGCCGCTTCGATCTCCTGGATCTTGTCGTTCACACGCGCTAGCTCCTCCTCGGGCTTATCTCGCCGGCCTGCGATCTTCTTTTCGTCGGCGTCGATCTCGTTGTTTTCTGAATTCAAATACTCTCGGTACAGCCAGAGGAGCTCCTCACGCATCTTCTCACCTGCTTCCACTTTCTCCACCTGCTTTTTTAAAAATTTGAGATGCGGCTGAATTTCCTTTCGGAGTGCTTCCACTTGCCGCATATTTTCTTCTGTTTTTGTGAGCTTTTTCTCACTTTCTTGCCGCTTGTATTGATAAATTTTGAGCCCCAGTGCATCCTCGATCATCTCGCGGCGCTCCACGGGCGACGCAGAAAGAATTCTGTCTGCCTCGCCTTGACTAATGATATGGTGGCTTGAAGCACCAATACCGACAGACGCTAAAAGTTCCACAATATCTTTCAAGCGCACCTGGCTTCCGTTTATCAGATATTCATTCGTACCATCGCGATACACATGGCGCGAGATCACCACCTCGTCGTAGTCTAGGTTAAATTTCTTGGCGCTGTTGTCGAAATAGATAGAAACCGCCGCGTGATTAGATCGAACGACCTCGCGCGACCCGTTCCAGATGAGATCCTCCCCGCGCTTCCCGCGGAGCGACTTCAGCGACTGTTCGCCCAGCACCCACCGCAAGGCCTCCGCCACATTCGATTTACCGGACCCATTCGGACCCACGACCGCAGAGATAGAAGCGCCGAATTCAAGCGTGGTCTTCTTGGCAAAAGACTTAAAACCGCTAAGCTCGAGTTTCGTTAACATGTCTTGTATTCTATCACAAAAGAAAAAGGCCCGGACCACGAGGATCCGGGACTTTCGTGAACCGCACGAGGCGGGTCAGAGCTGGGAAGTGTCGGCCATGAAATACTCCGGGCCAAAGAACTTGATGCGCGCCAGGAGCGCAGCGTTGACGGCCGAATGCGCGACTTGAAGCGTGCGTTCATCCTTCACGAGCGGACGAATGGCCTGCTCCCAGAGAAGCCCGTGGTCTCCGCTTCGTTCGTCATGGAGCCAGTGTGGCACGTAGAACCGAGACGCGTTGAACGGGATCTTGAACCGGTCCCGCATTCCTTCTGCCACCATGCGACACTGATCGGCAACCAACGTCTCGCCGGCGATGCGGAGCGAGACCGCAACCCGAAGGTCGTAATCGTCGGGCATGTACCGGATCAGCAAGTCCAGACTTCGCAGTGCATCGAGAGTAGAAGGCGCCGGCTCGGACGCAACTACTCGGTCCGGCGGGATACCCATGAGCGAAAGATCGTAGAGCCGGTTATCCTGATGCGTGGGCTTTCCGAGAGGAACCTCATCCCAGATGATCTTCCGGATCACGGTCACGACGGCCTGGTTCCGGAGACAGAACTTCGCGCCTTCGTACCAGGGCACGAAGTGCATCGAAATGTGATGCATCTGAATGACCCACCACAGGAACTGCTCGTCCGGAAGCTCGCGGAACCATTTCCAGAATCCGTTCTTCAAGAACGCACCCACGGCACTTTCCTCCATCTCCATGAATCGATCCCACAGCGGCTTCATTGGAACCTCCTGCCTTTTCCACAAGCGTGTCATGTACCTGGGCATTTCTAACACAGATATGCCTCTTTGTAAAACAAAAAGCCGAGCGTTCCCACTGAGGGATCGCCCGACTTTGATCGGCGGAGACTACTTTACATTTCGGTAGCGCCGCCAGAAAAGAACTGCTGAAAGAACAGTGAGCACCCCGGCGCCGAGCCACGATGCACGAATAGAGATCCCGTTCGCAATGAGTCCCCCGCCCAGAAGCCCAGCCATGCACCCTAGATGCCTCGGAACAGAACACGCCGACTGGATTGTTGCGCGGAG
>CAYJBK010000105.1:0-4498 GCA_964368365.1 uncultured Candidatus Saccharibacteria bacterium | reverse complement strand
AAAAGAGTTTGTTGACTGCAATATCAAAAAGGCTATCCGTCATTACACCGTAGTGCGGTGCCCCCTTATGAATTCGAGGGAAGGGGAAATAGGTAAACTCAGTCTTTAATACTTCGTCACCAAATTCAAGAAAAAAGAGGTTTCTATTCATTTTGGTCTGAGAGTCTATTCTCTTAAAACCAAGTTTTTTCTGAATACTTTTTAGAAAAACATCTATCGAGAGAAGATCTATTTCCTGTTCGGAAAAAAAGTCAAGATCTTCGGAAAAACGATGTCCTAGGTAGAATGCAGCAAGAGGAGTACCGCCCGTTAAATAGACAGCGTCTACAAGGGACTGATTTTCAGCCAGAAGGCCCAAAAAAACAACCTGTCTATCGGTGAGAATCTGTTCCATCGAGAAGAAAGGTGAGTGTTCTTTTTCTATCGACGTCGATTGAGAGGGTGTCGAAATATTTACCCAAAAGTGTGCGGGACAGCTTCCTGCCACGCAAGCCGTAATTGATAAGCTGCTCAAGCTCCCACTTTTCCTTTTCCGAAAAACTCATAGCAGTGGTGTCAGTTGACCAGTTATACATGCTCTTATTATACCATAACAGGTCTCATACCACAAATCCCGCGGCGCGCCACTGGCCAACATCATGCGCGATAGCCTCGATGATTTTCCTTGGGTCTGGATCTTCATACCCAGCGTAGTGCACCACGTATGAATCGAGGCGGTGCTCCGGCACCAGTGGATTCATACATGCCATACGGTTAAACCGATACGGGAGATCCATCATAACTATTTGCTCTCGTAAAAAGACGAGATTGAGATAGCTTTGTTCATAGAAACTGAAAATCTCCTGCTCGGGCTTCCAAAATAGTGCTTGGTGTATCCGGGAGAGCACCATCACGCCCGTGTTGTAGTAAGCACCAGTCCATCTCGGTGGCTCTATGCCGTACGCGCGCGCAAGGCCGTCGATGACATCGCGTGTTCTTCCCCCACACTGAGCCTCATTAAAGGCACCCAGTCGCTCCGGCGGAACAACATCAAAAAGATTCGGACAATCACCTCGAACAATAATATCGGTATCAAAGAAAAGGATGCGGTCGTAGGTATCAAAGAGCTCCGCAATCTGAAATTTCTCCCAATGGGGCGTCGTTTTTGAGATCTTTTGCTCGGTAATCACCTTGAAATCCGCCCCGATCTTCTTGGCATACGATGCGAGAAGTGGATGAGTCACTGCACCCATCTCCGTATGGTACAGCCCCATTGCTATGGTAAGAACAAGATTTTTCATGATCGGGGAAGAAGATGCCGATAATCCGCCGCATGCCACCAAGAGGTCCAGTCGATATACGGATCTTTCTGGCGCTCGGCCTGAACGTGGAGTGCGACGCTCGGAATGGGTGAGAACAGCGTCACGGGGCCACTCCAGAGCCGGCCCAGAGTGCTCCCTTCGTGTACCCCCTGCTTTTTTTCATAAAATCGGGCCATCTCTTCAAAAAAAGCCCAGTGATCGCGGATAACTTGTGAATGGATCATAAAAGTACAGAGAGACCACTCTCCAGTACGCCAATGCCGCTTATCGCCCCACACGATGTACGACGGCGAAAGCGTATGCGACTGGTAGTTGTCAGGATCGTTAAACGGGTTTAATGCCACCGGAGACCCCCGATATTTTGTGAAGGTGATGTAGTCTCGCACCATCTCGCGGAGGGCATCTCGCTCATGCAGGTAATCGTCTTCCACAAGATATACGAGATCAGGCGCCGCGGCGCCCAACATGAAATAACGAAACATTGAAGCGTTGTTCCCCCTCTCTTCCAGAGTTTCAAGCTGCGTTTTACACTGCGCTTCTCCGAGAATCCTCTGAATTAGTTCCAGCTCCTGAGAGTGATCATCGAGCACGGTAAGAGAAACACCCTCGAGAATGCCTGCAAGATCAGGCGCTTCAAGCGCACTATTTATCGTCTGTACCAAAGAATAAAGACACCGGTACGTTACTTCTCCTTTCCCGGTGCCAGTGTACCGATCCCCGTGCAAATTCGAACGGTCGTGCGTGCGGACAATGACCGAAAGCTGCATGCCCCAGCCTAGCTCAAGTTAAGCCCCGATGCAAAGGCGTAATATGTAGTACCGCCGTCGGTTGTAAATGCAGAAATAATATCAATAGCACTTGCTGTTTGCGTCAGTGTTGGCTGCGTAGCGCCTGCCCACTTAAAAGCCGCAGGCCACGTTATAGTACGAGCAGTACCCGTAGCATCCTTCACGCGAATAATAGTGATCGAAGTAGCCGTATTTGAAGCGGTTGAGGGATTGGTAACATTCAGCGTTGTTATATTCGTATCTTGTGTAAGTATAAAAATGTTGCCGTTTGTAATATTGAGGGTGGTCGTTCCAGCCGCTGCGACAGTAGAGGTCGTCTCGTGGTAGCGCTTTATGACCGGTTGTTCAAGTCGCCCATTTTCAAGATCAACCCGAAACTGAGATAGCTTCATGTGTTACTCTTTCTCAAAAGTAATAATTTCGTCCCCCGCCGACGTAAGCAGCGTCAACTCTTTTTTGGTTTCCACAAGCTTGAAATTTTCAAACTCGCGTTCTGAAATGATTGCACTCGCCCCCCAATTCTTTTCTAAGATGTGTCCAAGGAAAAGACCTATTGAGCCAACTCCCAAAAGCTTAAGGAATCTCCTCTTATTTTCATCTACTCCACTGTTGGGCAGTCTACCCGTGCTCATGTTTATTTTTTTACTTCCTTCCCTATTTTCTTAATCTCCTCTTCCATCTCCATTTTCCCTCGTCGAAATTCTCCTGTGAATCGGCCAAGCGAACGTGCAAATTCAGAAATCTTATCGCTCCCAAAGAAAAGAAGTCCGAAAGCAAGTATGATGACGATAAGTTCTGGTACTCCTAATCCAAACATGTTTTTAGTGTTATGTGCGGGGACGCATCATGATGGCAAAAAACGCTCCCGCGAAATAAAGTGCAACGAGTGGTGCCGAAAAGAGCATCATCGTTACGCCCGTGCCATCAGGTGTAATTATGGCAGATACCAGAAGGACGAGCAAGATGAAATATCTCCATACGCTGAGCCACGTATGCGCTACCACTATTCTAAACCGGGAAAGAAGCACCATGGCAACAGGAAGCATAAACGCTATACCCGAAAAGAGTATCAGGGCAAAAAGGTCACCGATAAAATCTCGGACGGAGTAGAGCGACTGGACGTCGAGCATGGCATTAAAACTCACGAGAATCTTGAGTGAGGGAGGCGCCACAACAGCGAGGCCAAATAGAGCGCCGAGAAAAAAAAGGACGAGAGATATCACAAATACTATCAAAAAAAACTTTCGTTCTTCGTGATAGAGCCCTGGAGCACTAAAGGCATACAACTCTCGGGCAAGATACGGAAGCCCGAGAAGGAGACCAAGACCGAGGGCAAGGTATATTTGAACCAGAAATCCGTCAGACGGGCCCAGAACTACGAATGAGACCCCGGTACTGGAGAAAAAGGTGATAAGCATTTCCAAGAGCCGTGCACCGAGCGGGCTCGAGGGTGGCAGAGCAAATATACACCCCGCAAGAAAGACGACCACTCCCCCATACCACAGGAAAATGGAAAAGAGTCGCTGAATATGTACGAGCATTATGGAGCTTGGTCGAAAGTAATAATAAGCGAACCACCACTATCGTAGAGTCCTAGTTCATCGGCGTCAATCTGGTTAAATTTGAAGTTGTTACCAAAGATAAGCTCGTGTTCTACGCCAATTTTTCCAATAGTGCTCGTACCGGTCATCGTAGGGCAGCTACCTTCACACACAAAGAAGTTTTCGGCAGCAAATCGTGCATCTGCGCCACTTGCAGAGAAAAGAAGATCGCCCGTCGCGTCCACATTAAGTTCGGCAAAGTCACCCGGATTATTGGTTATACGCAGCTGAGCAAGGCTATTTCCATCCACAATTTCCGCCCGTCGCGCGGGAGTTGAGGTACCTATACCTACGTTGCCCGAAAGCTGCTGAACCGTAAAGGCGGTTGTGCCGACAGTAAACCCACCCGTTGCGATGGTGGACGTTGCGACCGTTGAGGTTGCCGAGAAAAAGTCATACACAGCTTGACCGGAAACAGAAAGTGCAGCAAACGGAGAGGTCGTCCCGATGCCGAGTCGGTTATTAGTATTGTCCCAGAAAAGTGCAGACGTATCGTCGACGGTCGTACCTGTTGAGGGATAGAACGCCAAGAAACCAGCGGTACCCGTGTTTACCGTACCCGAACCGCCCGACGAAAGACAGGTATTATTAATAGAGAAGCATCCCGCAGAAAGATCAATACCGTTCGCAAAGGTAGAGGTGGCGGTGCCGGTGACTGCAAGACTGGTTGTGGTGGCGTTGGTGGTGGTGGATTTGAGGCCGGTGAAGTTCTGGAGGGTGGAGGAGGCAGAGACGAGGAGATTGGCGAGGGTAGCAAGACCTGTGGAGGTAAGAGTGGCAAGACCGGTGTTACCGGTAACGGTCAGAC
>CAYJBK010000104.1:0-4540 GCA_964368365.1 uncultured Candidatus Saccharibacteria bacterium | reverse complement strand
GCCTGAGTTGGAGATAACGACGACCGGAATTGTCTGCAGCTTCGGGTCATTGTGCATCTCCGTGAGAACTTCCATGCCATTTTTCTTGGGCATGATGATGTCGAGGAGCACGAGGTCTATGGGTCGGGAACGGAGGATATCCATGGCAACCTCACCATTTTCTGCGGGGATAACGGTAAGTCCTGATTGGCCTAATTTCTCGACAAGAATACTCCGGAGTGTTTCGTCGTCTTCCGCAATGAGGATTGTTTTCGGTGTCATTGTCTCATTTTACACTGTCTCATCTGTTTCGGGAATAGCTTTTTTATCCAAGGGAAGCTCGAGTGTCATTGCCGTCCCCACCCCCTCCTGACTCGTGACGCGCACCCGTCCACCATGCCGCGCCACAATATTTTTCACGATGAAGAGTCCCAGGCCAGATCCTGAGGGTGCTACTCGTACTGCATTCTCTGCACGGAAGAACTTGGTGAAGAGGCGATCCTGCTGCCTCCTAGGGATGCCGATGCCGCTATCCTCTACTGTAACTGCTGCAAGATTCCCCTCAACTTTCATGCTAACAGTGATCGACCCACCCTCCTTGGTGTACCGAAAGGCGTTATCGAGAAGTCCGTGGAAGGCTAAGGAGAGACGAGAGGCGTCAAACACAAAACGAGGGAAGGGAGTCCGTGGCTTCTGGAACGTAAAAGTGATGTGCTTTTCTCCGGAGAGCGTGCTGTATTCTGCGGTGATCCCGTGAAGGAGTGCCACAAGGTCTCCCTCCTTGAATTCATACCCAAATCTGCCATCCTCGATCCGAGTTACATCAAGAAGATCGTTTACAAGCCCGATCATCTTGTCATTCGTCGTCTGGGCTTTCCTCAGTGTTTCCTCCTGACGAGGCGCGAGCGTCCCCATGTCATGATCAAGGAGTACAGAGAGCGACCACTTTACAATGGAGAGTGGTGTCCGGAGCTGGTGTGCCGCAATCGTAATGAATTCGCTCTTGGAGCGAGCAATCAGTCGTTCGCGAGTGACATCTCGTATGAGCTTAATGAATCCCCGTGTTGCGCCCCCGTCCTCTACGAGTGGTGCCGTAACAACTTGCAGATTGCGTTCCAGAGGGTAATGGACGGTAACTTCGTTAACCGATGCGGCAAGCCCCGAGACGGCTGGTGCCACCTTTCGTTCGTTGTCAGATACAGAGGGGTAGGAGACTGAGACCAAGGACTCCCACCCTTCACGGTCACGGTCGTGGGGTAAGACCTGAACACCCACCACGTCTCCTCGGGGGACTCCCAAGAGTCGTTCCGCAGCTTTATTGATCCTCAGCACAGTAAAGTCATTGTCATATTCAATGAGACCGCTCGTGAGGTTTTCAATCACTGTCTCGCTGTGTGCTTTAGCATTCTTGAGTTCCCGTGTTCGTTCGTCTACGCGCACCTGGAGGTTCTCGTTCAAGTCCTTGAGTTCTGTTGTCAGCTTCGCCAGTTCTTCTCGCTGCTGCTCGTTCTTAACGATGTTTCTAATGAAGAACCCTCCCACGGTGGCAAAGGCGAGGAAGATCATGAGGCGGGTGAGGGTGCCGAAGGCCAGTTCATCGATGAAGACATTAGCAAAGAGGATTCCACTCATGGCAAAGACCGAAATCTCGGTGAAGATAAGCCGCACCGAGAGAATGCCGTATTTCACGATGGAGTATGTGGTGAGGCTTACCCAGACGAGTGCTGCTATGGGCCCAAGCCAGTAGAGCTCGAGGCTTTCGGTAAGTTTTGGAATGAATATGGTGAACGAAACCGCAGGAATGATGCCTACAATTGCGCTGTAGAGTATGTAGGTAATGCGCGTTTTAAGTTTCTGGTCGTTTGTTTTCTGGATTATGGCGAGGAGCACGCAGTACCCCAGAATGAAAAAGACGAAGAAGGGAATATAGAATTTGAGCCCAACTTGGTTGAAGAGAAACGCTCGGTTTACCAACTCAGCACCGCCGGGGGGATACGTTTTGTCGATCAAAAGATCAGTACCGAAGTAGAGAATTCCGCGCACAAGCTCAAAGAGCGAGAGCACAGCTACGATTCTGGTATAGGGAAGCTTCCATTCTCCAAAGATGAGAGAGAAATAAAAGAAGCTTGTGGCGGTGACACCGATTACAAAGTGATTGTTAATGTTCCAGAACGTAAGCCATTCTGGATCGGTAGAAAGATAATAGAATCCCATGCTCAGAGCCCAAGCTGCTGTCCAAAAGGCAACCCAGCTGTAGACCCGAGCCGCGCGCTCCTTACTTCCGAGGTAGAGCGTAAACCCAAAACTCAGGAGGACGATCGCTGAGATCCAGATGATGACTGATTGGGTTCCGATGACGATGGGGTTCATGATGCGTTAAAAAAGTTCCTCTTTGATTTCCTCGTCCGGTATATTCGATGTGTCGAGGGCAAGCGTTACTGTAACTGCCGTCCCCACCCCCTCCTGACTCGTGACGCGCACCCGTCCACCATGCCGCGCCACAATATTTTTCACGATGAAGAGTCCCAGGCCAGATCCTGAGGGTGCTACTCGTACTGCATTCTCTGCACGGAAGAACTTGGTGAAGAGGCGATCCTGCTGCCTCCTAGGGATGCCGATGCCGCTATCCTCTACTGTAACTGCTGCAAGATTCCCCTCAACTTTCATGCTAACAGTGATCGACCCACCCTCCTTGGTGTACCGAAAGGCGTTATCGAGAAGTCCGTGGAAGGCTAAGGAGAGACGAGAGGCGTCAAACACAAAACGAGGGAAGGGAGTCCGTGGCTTCTGGAACGTAAAAGTGATGTGCTTTTCTCCGGAGAGCGTGCTGTATTCTGCGGTGATCCCGTGAAGGAGTGCCACAAGGTCTCCCTCCTTGAATTCATACCCAAATCTGCCATCCTCGATCCGAGTTACATCAAGAAGATCGTTTACAAGCCCGATCATCTTGTCATTCGTCGTCTGGGCTTTCCTCAGTGTTTCCTCCTGACGAGGCGCGAGCGTCCCCATGTCATGATCAAGGAGTACAGAGAGCGACCACTTTACAATGGAGAGTGGTGTCCGGAGCTGGTGTGCCGCAATCGTAATGAATTCGCTCTTGGAGCGAGCAATCAGTCGTTCGCGAGTGACATCTCGTATGAGCTTAATGAATCCCCGTGTTGCGCCCCCGTCCTCTACGAGTGGTGCCGTAACAACTTGCAGATTGCGTTCCAGAGGGTAATGGACGGTAACTTCGTTAACCGATGCGGCAAGCCCCGAGACGGCTGGTGCCACCTTTCGTTCGTTGTCAGATACAGAGGGGTAGGAGACTGAGACCAAGGACTCCCACCCTTCACGGTCACGGTCGTGGGGTAAGACCTGAACACCCACCACGTCTCCTCGGGGGACTCCCAAGAGTCGTTCCGCAGCTTTATTGATCCTCAGCACAGTAAAGTCATTGTCATATTCAATGAGACCGCTCGTGAGGTTTTCAATCACTGTCTCGCTGTGTGCTTTAGCATTCTTGAGTTCCCGTGTTCGTTCGTCTACGCGCACCTGGAGGTTCTCGTTCAAGTCCTTGAGTTCTGTTGTCAGCTTCGCCAGTTCTTCTCGCTGCTGCTCGTTCTTAACGATGTTTCTAATGAAGAACCCTCCCACGGTGGCAAAGGCGAGGAAGATCATGAGGCGGGTGAGGGTGCCGAATCCGATCGCTTCGGTGGCGAAGATATTACCGAAAAGGATTGCAATAAGCGTGAAAACGACAAGTTCGGTAATAACAATTTTTACGGAGAGGAATTTGTATCGGACAATAGCGTAAAAACTCGCGAGTACCCAGGCAAGAGCAGCAAGCGGGGTGAGGTAGTAGAGAGATCGATATCCCAGCTGGCTTACAAGGAGTACGAGGATGATCCCGGGTAGGGCTCCAAGGAATGATGCCCAGAAAATAGCGAATCGGCGTTCTTGATTTTCATTGTCGACAATATAGGAGAGATTCTGATAGAGCGTACGGAAGGCGAGGCCAATGAATATAAGGAACGTGAGATCGGAGATAAATCCCAGCGGGCCGTAGCTCCATCCTCGGTCAAGAATTCCAGGGCCACCGAGTGTGGCTGACGAAATGACGAGCGGCGTGTTGAAGTAGAGCCAGAAAAGTATGAGCTTGAATGCCACAAGAACGTACACCGTTTTTTTGTTGGGGAATTTTCCACTGGGGATGAGAAGCGCATAGACGAAGAAGGCCACTGCGATGAGACCACCCGTAAAGTGGTTGAATCGAATAGCGAGATCAAGAGCTGCGACAGTCGGGGCGAAATAGTATGTGCCGACGCCGAAGGCCCAGAGCGCCGCCGCCCAGGCGATACGGGCAAACCCACGGGTGCCATAGGTGGTATTTCCGAAAAAAACAATGAATCCAAAAACAGCAAAGACGAAGGTGAGGATCCAGTTTCCGACAGAATAGAGTGATACCACTGCCCCAGGAAGTGATTCTGGCAGCAGATATGCGAGTGTGCCAGAAAAACTGCTGCTGAGGGCCGGGAGGTTTACGGCATGTGGCTTTTTTTTGGAGAGGCTTGATACGCGG
>CAYJBK010000103.1:0-4544 GCA_964368365.1 uncultured Candidatus Saccharibacteria bacterium | reverse complement strand
GACCCCCTGCGGTACGAAGCATAAAGATTATAAGCGCGAATCCCAGGAAAACGGCGCCGAGTGCAAGAAGTGTGTGTGCCGCAAGAAATCCAGAAACGGCAATGATAAAACGAGTCGAGAGCGGAAGCTCTGCGTTAAACTCTGCAAATGATGCGGTCAGCGTTGGCACCACGAATATCATCATAAATATCCCGATACCGAACATGGCAAGAAGAATAATCGCCGGATACATAAGCGCACTGGTAATTTTCTTTCTGAGCGCGTAGCTTTTGCCCAGCTGAATACCTACCACCTTAAGTGACTCTGGAAGCGTTCCGGACTCCTCACCAGCCGCTACCATAGAAACAAATACGCGAGAAAATATCTCTGGATGTGTCGCGAGCCCGTCATGAAGCGACCCGCCTTTATCGATCGTTCGCCGCACATCCTCCACAACCGTGCGAAAATAGTCATTCCTGGTTTGACGCTCAAAAATGGAGAGCGCCCGAGAAAGGGGGAGCCCGGCCGACATCATGGCCGAAAGATTGTTCGCAAAAACAATCCGTTCATGAAGCGTAACGCGCTTAAAAAAGCGTGGCAGAGAAAAGAGTTTTCCGCCCGTAGTTTCTGCAAACAGATTTACTGAAACCACAGTGCCTCCTTCTTTCCGCACACCCCGTGCGGCCTCATATCGATCTGCAGCCTCACGAATGACTTCAAAGTCTGTCCCGTCTGGATTTTTAGCTCGGACAGTGAAAAGCATACTTATTCGTTAGCAACTCTCAATACTTCCTCGATACTGGTAACTCCTCGAACAGCTTGAAATACCCCGTCCTCCACAATCGTAAGCATCCCCTCTCCGCGCGCCTGATCATGAATTTCATCGGCCGTTGCGGAACGCATCACCAGGTCTTTTATGGTGCGCGAGATCGTGAGTACCTCGCTTATCACGCCCCGTCCAGAATATCCATCGGGCGCATCGGGCGAAACCTTGGGTCGGAAAAACCGGATCGTCGTCCAGTCGTCGGTCAACTTAATTACACTCTCGTCTTTTAAGTGCTGAAGTACCCGATCAAGATCTGCGTGCTTTTTAAGCTGCTCGAGCTCGGCAGCATCTAAAATATATTCCTCATGAACCTGTGCGAGCTTCCGCACAAGGCGCTGTGCCACAATAACATTGATCGTCGAAACCAGAAGAAAAGGCTCTACCTTCATGTCGAGGAGACGTGGGATCGAGCCGGATGCAGAGTTGGTATGCAGTGTCGAAAGCACCAAGTGCCCGGTGAGCGATGCGTTTATAGCGAGTGATGCCGTCTCGCTGTCACGAATCTCACCAACCATAATAATATTCGGGTCTTGCCGCATCAGAGTCCGGAGACCACTTGCAAACGTGAGGCCAATCTCTGGTTTTACCTGGGTCTGATTTATGCGCGAAATCTGATATTCAATCGGATCTTCAATAGTACAAATATTAACCGAGGGCGTGTTCAATATATCGAGTATGGTGTAGAGGGTCGTAGACTTTCCGGAACCCGTCGGCCCCGTGACCAAAATAAGCCCAGTAGTCTGCTTAGTAGCGCGGTGAATCCGCTCGGCTGCCTCGCCGTGAAAACCAAGCCCTTCAAGCGTGAGACCCGCGCTCGTTTCCGGAAGAAGACGCATCACCACTTTCTCGCCAAAATATGTGGGCAGGGTAGAAACACGAAAAGACACTCTGCTCTGCGGCTCGCCTTCTTCCCCATGCTCGATCTTGAAACGTCCATCCTGAGGAAGGCGCTTTTCGTCAAGACGCAGATTGGAGAGCACTTTTATACGTGCAGTAATTCCAGGCGCCACCGCCCGCGGCAGAATCATCGCGTCATGGAGCATACCGTCGATACGATATCGGATCACCACTTCTTTTTCGTACGGCTCAATGTGAATATCAGAAGCCTGCTGGAGAATGGCGTGGTTTAGAAGCGTATCAACCACCCGCACGATCGGCACATCTTCTGCCATCTTCTTTAAATCCCCCTCCGGAGTGTCGCTTTCTTCAGCCACCATCTTGAGCTCAGCCGTATCCTTCTTAATCATGTCTCCAAACTCGGCCTTGAGACTCTTCTGATACTGGAGAAGCATCGTGCGGATAGACTCACGATCCGTCAGTCGCGCAAGAATCGTGAGGCCCGACCGCTTCTTGATGAAATCAATCGATTCAATATCCTGCGGGTCCAGCATGGCAACCTCCAAATCCTTGCCTTTCTTTTTGAAAGCAACAATATTGTGCTTCCGCGCAATGGGCTCAGGAATCACCGAGAGAACAGCAAAATCTACTTTTTCCTTCTTGAGATCTACGAAAGGAATTCCGAGAAGGTACGACTCGAGTCTGCGGAAATCATCTTCTGTAATCTTGCCTTGGCTCACGAGTATCTCACCCACGTTTGTTCCCTTGCTGTCAGCCTCAAGAAACGCAGCATCAACATCTGCTCTGGACACAAGACCGGTATCGGTAATAAGCGCACGAAGCTGCTTGGGATCAAGATGCATAGGTACTCTTTAAGTATATAGGGAAACCGCAGCCCAAAAAACTATCTCCTACTTTTCTTTCATAAGAATTACGTTGGCGGCCGTGACGGTACTGTTTTCGGAAATCGATTCGCGCGCCGTAATGCCAACCGTTGAGCCAACCCGTATTCGCTCTCGCTCACCCTCAAGAAACGTGGTTTTCGCATCAAATATCACCGTTACTTCTTTTTCGAGGGCCTCCGTGAGTCCGCGCGGATCTACTGGAATGGAAACACCCACACGAACTGAATCCGCGTTTACTGCACGTACCACACCACTGAAGTCACGCACGAGGAGAAGCGGCTTAGGCACGGGCTCCGAAGCCACGTCCGAGGAAGAAGCACCAGAACCGAGAAACGCATCGGGCCGAAGAGTCCAGATCTGATACTGCTGATATCCAAGGAGGAGCACGAGGAGAAAGAGAACCACCCGGTCGCCGGTCAAAAGATTTTTTTCCATATAACTGCTTAATTAACCTTACAGATAAAGTTAACTCCGGTATACGGCGGAACTTGGGTGGGATGAGCCCATGGGTTACCACTCCCTGGATCGGAAGCCAGTGTCGCGCCATCACTGCCGGTAATATAGAGGAAGGGCGTCATGTATCCCCCCCCACCGATGTCGAGTGGCGCGCCCTTCGCCAACCAGTAGCTGCCATATGACCTGCCTCCTTTTGTTCCAGAATAAATATATTCATAGCCACCCGTCGAAGGATTCCAAAAATACGAGTACGATCCAACAGGAACGCCCACAGGAAACCTCCCATACATATCGGGGGCGACACCTGCTGCAGTTGACTGTCCTGCACAGCTTGTCCAACCCGAAGGAAGCGAAGCTCCTCCAAACCACATCATCATTGAACCAACAGGAAACGAACTAAAGCCCGATACCCCAGCTGCGCCAGCTGGTCCTGCTGGGCCAGTTGCTCCAGCTGGACCAGCGGGTCCCGCGGCACCAGCTGCTCCAGAAGACCCGCCAGCGGCACCTCCCGCCCCGCCAGCATCTATCCATGCCACACCATTAAATGTCTGGAGGACACCCGCAGTGGTATTGAAAATAGTGAGGCCGGCGAGCGCCGCCTTCTGTGAGACCGAAAGGCTTGGTGGCGTAAGATTTCCATCACGCTGCGAGCTGGTAAGCCGGGGCGGCAAGAAACCCTTCGTGCCACCTTGGAGATCCAGGGACGCACTCGCGTTAGGAAGTGAGGGCGGGGTGCCCGGAGCATTCAGAGCCAGAGATCCAGCCTTCGATTGTGGCACCGTGCCAACGTTCAAAGGTTCAGGGGTGTTTGCTGCCGGCGGATTTAAAGGAGCACCCGTAAACGCGGCGTTCGCGACGCCGAGACCAAGCACAAGAAGTAACGTTACGAATAATGTTTTGTTCGCACGTGCATAGGTGATAGCAGAATGAGACATAATGGATCTAGTATACCATCTAGACTTCCGAATCCCTGTTGATAAAGCCTGCTACGGGTTCTTCTGACACGCGAGAAGCTGGATATACGGAGCGTTTGTTCCAGGAGTTCCGGCGGAGCCCGTAGAATACGTGCCGCTCCAGGTTGTACCACCAGTAATGGTTCCTGTATCGGTGGACGCCGGAGCGTCACTTACAAATGATGGCGTTGCCTGATCCATTGAAATAGCCGGCCATGCATTACCCCCAACGGCAACAGCGTACCAGGTATCCTTGTCGAGGTAATGATACGTTGCGATGTAGTACTGAGCAGGCGCAGTGGCAGTCACACCCAAGCTCGGCACCGTATGAGTATGGATTCCCGCAGGACGGTTCTGGCGATCCGTCAGTGGCGTAATTCCCGCTGGAGACTGCCCTACAGAAGATCCTGCTGAGCCTACCACGTACATGCCCCGCATGTTTGGGACACCCGCCGCGGATCCGTCCATGAAGCTCCACCCAGAAGGACAGTCGTTGAGCTGAAAGAAAACAACAGCACCGGGCTCTGGGGGGATGGACGTTGCGTTATCCTGCTGTACTATATTTGCCGCGTTACCTATACGACTCCC
>CAYJBK010000102.1:0-4586 GCA_964368365.1 uncultured Candidatus Saccharibacteria bacterium | reverse complement strand
TGCACGTTACCAGTGAGCAATACTACAAACTTCCTGGCGGTGGAATAGAGGAAGGGGAAGATCTCATCCCTGCGCTTGCACGAGAATGTAGAGAAGAACTCGGTTGCGAAATTGAAGTCATAGGCGAGGTCGGTTTAATGATTGAATATCGAAGACCTAACACTGAAAAACAAACATCATATTGCTACTTTGCGAAAGTTGTTGGAGAAAAAGGACTACCTAATTTTTCTGAAAAAGAGCTTCGACAGGGTTTTGGGGCAGTTTGGCTTTCGTATCCAAACGCCATGCGTACACTTTCCGAAAGTAAGGCAACTTCAAGTGAGGGAGAATATATAGTTCTGAGAGATACAGCTTTTCTTAAGGAAGCAGAAGGTTATCTCAAGTAAAAGTGGACTACAAATCCGTCATCGGCACCATAGGAATCATTCTTACATTTGTAGGCTATGCGCCGTATGTTCGAGATGTGCTCAAGAGGAAAACGACCCCCCATCTTTTTACTTGGCTTATCTGGTCACTTGCCGCTGGAATTTCTGCGGCACTCCAAATCTTTGGTGGGGCAGGCGCGGGAGCATGGAGCACGGTAGCCGTCACCTTTATCTCGGTTTACATTTTATTTCTGTCGTTCCGGCAAGGAAATAGAGATTTTACATATTTGGACATGTCGTGCCTCGTGCTCGCGTTACTTTCACTTTTTCTCTGGGTTGTCGTTAAACAGCCAGTATGGTCAGCTTTCCTGATCGTTACCGCCGATATTCTTGGATTTATACCTACGATGCGAAAGTCATGGGCGAAGCCCTATTCTGAAACTCTCTCCGCATACTGGATGGCTGGAGTACGTCACGCTTTGAGTATTACCGCACTCAGACAATTTAATATTCTCACCATGCTGTATCCTGTGGTCCTCGTAATAGCCAATACGGTTTCAATTTTTATTTTGACTACGCGTCGGAAAGCAATCCCCGAACACCATGCTTGAGATTAAGAACATTTTTTCTGTAGTAGCAGCTATTCTTGGTGTAGTGGGATTTTTGCCGTACCTCCGAGATGTTTATAGGGGTATTACCAAACCTCATGTCTACACCTGGTTTGTTTGGCTCATAACTCAGAGTATCGCTATCGCTGCAGCATTTCGGGGCGGCGGAGGACTCATTCTCAATCTCGCCGTAGGTCTCTTTTTCATGTTCATTATTTTTCTCCTATCTTTCAAAAAGGGAACGAAAAATATCACGAAGTCAGACACCGTTGTTCTTGTGAGTGCACTTGTCGCCATCGTTGTATACTTCCAACTCGACAAGCCACTACTCGCCGTGATCATGGTGTCATTGATCGATTTTCTTGGATATATCCCGACTTTCAGAAAAACATTCGAAGAACCCTGGAGTGAGACAGTGGGGACATGGGCTGTATTTGTAGTTTCCAACATTCTCGCGATTGTCGCACTACAAGAATACAATTTTTTAACTGTTACATATTTGGTGACTATTACCACAGCGAACGCGATCATAACGGCAATTTGCCTAATCAGAAAGAAATATGTTACTCAGCCAGCTCAACAAACAAATTAAAAAGCTAGCTGTCTCCGTTCGAGCCAGAATTATTATTGCCCACAAATATAGGAAACAGTTTGATATTTGTCGCCAGGCAATAAATCTCGCTGATTCGTTATCTCAAGATCCACAAAAAAAATTGGCATGGGATGAAGATGATGATCTGAGCAAGATCATTCTCGTGTCTATTGCTAGGAATGTGCACAGATTAGAGTCGATAATAATCCTTTGTCGTAGAGGGTTTGCTAAGGATGCAATTCCACTCGTGAGGTCTCTTTTTGAAGAGCTTGTCGACATTAAATATATGCGAGCAGATAAAACGAGGGTGCGAGATTTCTTGGATTACGATGTATGGCAACGCGTTAAGTTAAGTAAAATTGCGGGAGCCGGTCTTGTTACAGAAGCACAAAAAGAGAAACTAGAGAAAAGAAGAAAAGAGTTACTGGACTCCTGGCTAAAGATCAGGGAGAGGTTTTTGTGTGGAAAAGAAAAGAAGGAGTGCAATCGTTGGACAAAAAAAGATGTTCGACAAGTTGCGAATGAAGTTAAGCTGGGTGAGAGCTATGATTATATCTTCGGCTACCTTTCTCACTACATACACCATAGTGCGATTACGGCAGACGAGTACGTTCTTGGTAGAGAGGGAGATAAGGTCGCCCTTGAAGTGGGTGCCACAGAAAAACTGGTGCGCGAAGTTTTGCCAACCGCGTCGGCTATGTTTGTAGATTTATTATCACAAGCAAACGAAGAGTATTCATTGGGTTGCGATAGGCAACTCCAGTCGCTAAGTGAAGACCTAGTAAAAGATAAAGAAAGGTATAAAACCCATGAATGAGGAAAGCCACAAAAAAGATTTACCCGTAAAGAAAGGTGCTGAAATGACTGACCCCTTAGAGCAGGTCGAGCTTTCCGGTAAGCAGGTCGTCGAAGTAATTAAGGAATCTGGTGCAAAAATTATCGCGGGCCTCGTTGGGCTCGGTGGTTTCGTGGGGGCCTTGGATACACTCGATCAAAAAATTAAAGAGGAAAAAATTAAAATCCTCCTAACTCAATTCCAGACAAAGTTTGAAGACATTAATGAGGCGCTGAATCGCTTGAAATCTATTCTAGGGACGCGGGCCGGTGTAATTATTTTCCAAAAAGTCATTCATATTCTAGACAATGGAGATGTTGACATGGAATGGATCGATCTTTTAGCAAAAGTACTCAAGAAAATATCCGATGATGATTTTGAAAAGTATTTCGAGGAACGAACATTTCTATTGGCCCAAATTGCAAAGCTAAGTCCGCAGGCATTAATACTTTTAAGTAAATATGAAGTTTGGAGGCAAGCAAATATCCAGAGCACCACGACTACAAGCGGGATTACTGCTGGCGACTGGATACCCCAAACTACTCGTTTTTTAATGAGCAAAATGGGAAAGGAAAATCTTCATCTTGGAGCTCGTGTAAATCACTCATTCCACGAACTAGAATCTGCCGGAATGGTTAAACTCAACCAGCACCAGGTAAAGTTAACTGCCATAGGTATGGAATTACAAAGAGCGTTAGAATAGAACTATGCCCGACGAACCAACTCCCAACCTTGAGCCAATTAGCGTGCCTCCAGAGCAAGTGGTTTCCACAACTGAACAAGCCCCAGAAGCACCTCCTGGGCCCCTGGAAAGCGCACCAAGCATACCTATTTCAGTACCCGCCGAAACATCTGTTTCGAGCCCAGAACCAGTAGTTTCCGCACCAGTTCCGGTTGCTACGCCCGCGCCAGCGGCTCAATCTGTACAATCAAACCCTCGCTCATTCCTCCAAAAAGCTCTCGCTGCTATCCAATTCAGAAAGCGAGCAAAACTTGAGAAGATCATTAAGTTTGCTGTTCTCAAGGGAAGTGCCACGAACGATCAGATCGAAAAGCTTTTGCATGTCTCTGACGCGACTGCGACAAGGTACTTGTCGCAGTTAGTAAAAGAAGGTCGCCTGAAACGTACCGGCCCCGACGGCAATGCACGATATGAGCCGATGTTGGGTTCAGTAAACTAGACACTCGACTTTTCCGAGAGCTGCCAGAGAGTCTCAAATACAGATCGGAAACTTTCTGCGACGCTTTTGCTTCGTATAATAATTCCATGTTCTGACCCCTTGGCGAGGGAAATGATACCGAGAGTGTCGCCATAGATGTCGATCTCATTTTTGAAATCATGGAGTTCTGGTGAAAGAAAGCGCACGTCACGCAACTCTTTTTTGTTTCTTTCTGCGTTAAAGAATGCGAGTGCTTGTTTCGTCTTAGGCAAGATGCCGCGAGACGGAATACCCAGCGCCGCACGACGTTTCCAATAGTTCTCCAAGAACTCTTTGTCATATCCTGCCTCGAGAGATTCAAATGATGAGAAAGAAATGATCTCCTCCGGCTTTGCTTTGAGTGTATCGTTCAGAACTTCACGCACGTCTTCGGGCCCTTCGTAGAAAAGCACGGCCGGCTTTGATTCGGCTCGAGAGAAACGCGCGGTCATTTCCGATTTCAAAGCTTCTGCTTTTTTGATACTCAAGGAAATCGATTCTTTTTTAGACTCTAGCTTTTCTATGAGAGTGGGATATTCAACCGGCGTAAAATATTTTGTCTTTTCGTTCTTCTTTGCACGAATAGTCACAAACCCCTTCTTTGAAAGTCGCTTTAGGGCTTCGTACGCAGTAATGCGATTGAGCCCTGAGGCACGAGCAATAGTACTAGCAGACCCTGACCCCAGCTCCAAAGCAGCCGCATAGGCCGCAATTTCGCCCTTATTGAGCCCGACATCGGTTAAAAAAGTCTTGATATCAGCAGCTATAGTCATGTGTGTAGTATACCATTTACAACATAAATAGCAAGATATGTATACATTATACGTTATGATATAACGATATTATAGATTATTTCTTTAAGGTGTTTAAGATATTGTAAGTCTTAATTTACTATCTATCTCAATTGGAATACTCTGTCCGACAGATGCCCCCCCACAACATAGAGAGGAGCGCTAGAATGACAGTTCAGGAAGTGCACAGGATCAT
>CAYJBK010000101.1:0-4773 GCA_964368365.1 uncultured Candidatus Saccharibacteria bacterium | reverse complement strand
GACCACCGAGATCTACACTCTTTCCCTACACGACGCTCTTCCGATCTTATCCATTGAACGATGGGTGCTTTTTCAATGCCAACAACTTACTGCAGGCCTCGTGAAAGGCTGGGAATTTCGACATGCTCTCAATTGTGCTCCTGCATGGAGTCGAACCATGATTTCCAGCTTCGCAGGCCGGTGTCCTATCCATTGAACGACGGGAGCGTGTAAAAACAATTGACCTAAATTCCGAGACGTTCGCCGAGGATCTCGGCCACCGTCTTCTCATGTCTCTTTTCTGGCAAGTGTCTCTCCAGCGTCTCCCGGAGGCGCGGAAGATTTATTTCCGGTGCTATGGGGATCCACACGCGGGGGACGAGAGAGCCATCTACCTGAAGAATTAGGGTGGGGTACCCCTCCTCTTCTATCCAAAACGACGTGAGATTGTTATACGGGAAAAACTGCTTGTTGACAACTACTCCATGCGGACCGACTGAGCAAGAGATGGGGCCCGGCTTTTTCAGTGCGTTGAGGATTATGGTTCCGCCCGCAAGGAGAACCAGTATCGAGAAGAGCCAGTTGTGCACGAGAAGCGCTGCGACGGCAACCGCCAGGCTTATGCCTGCCACGGTCCAGAACCAATCTCCGCTCCGGTACGCGTTGTGCGCTTCGTCGGTTGTCCAAGAAATATCTCGTGAGGGTCCCTTTTGCTGCATGTCCATAGTGTACCACGCCCTCTTGATTCCAGAATTATTAGTTCTGGAAGAGCGGTAGGATATCGGCGAGATTTTTCTGTTTGAACACGAAGATTATCTCAGTATGAGTGGTGATCGTCTCAGCGAGGACGATCCTTTTCTGGGCTATGCGCCGGATGAGCGAGAAGGTAATGTTCGGCATGTCGTAGTATTTTGGGTCGAGTGAAAGCCCGATCGCGGCAAGTTCATCTTGGATTATGACCGGCGTGTCTTTGAAATGACAGAGCACTGCTTTTTTGATTCGTTCTGAGCAGATCACCGTGATCTCATTCGTGCTGAGCGTCATGGTGAGGAAGTCATCGTTTGTGGTCTGCACGTTTTCGTACAATGAAGAGAGACGTGAAAGGAGCTTCGGGTTCTTTTCGAACACGATCTCCGAGAGGGGAGACTTTGTGGTTATAGTGCGGATCTCGATCTTCTGTATAAGAGGCGGGGCTTTCTTAAGTTCTTGTCTCAGTCGAGAAAGTCCGACGACAATACTGGGTACGCCTACATCCTTTTTGGTTAAAGTTTCAACTGATCTTTGTATGTGCTGAGCGTAGGCAGAGAGATTCATATAGCCGCCAGAGAGCGCTGTCAGAGCCTCATCATCTTTGTGTACGATCTCTCGCAGAGCGTCTTGTATCTTAAGCATAAAGAAATAGTTACATATATAACAAAAAGTTACAAATATGTTTAACTTGTTTTAAAACGTGCATTGACATTGGAGTGTGCGTAAGCTAAAGCCATGGATACAAAATTAGTCTATATGGAATTCATGGACCGACTTGCGGATACGGCTCGGGTCGAATCGATGGAGCCCACCGATGGTAAAACAGCTGTTGTTCTTGATCGAACAATCTTTTATCCGCAAGGCGGCGGCCAGCGCTATGATACAGGGACGATGACATGTGAAGGGAAGCGGTTCAGGGTGACTGAGGTGCGGTATGTGGACGGTTCGGTTAAACACTACGGGACATTTGAGGGTATGCCATTCGCGGTGGGTGATACGGTCTCGTGTGCGGTCGATGGGGCTCGACGATTGTTAAACTCGCGACTTCATTCGGCAGGGCATGTGCTCGACATGGCCCAGAAGAATCTCGGCATCGGATGGGTACCCGGGAAAGGGTATCACTTTCCTGATGGACCGTATGTTGAATATGAAGGTGATCTTGGCGGTATTGCTGTCGAAAAGCTGCGACAAGATCTTGAGGCCGAGTGCGCTGCAATAATTGCGACTGACGTCACAACAAAGGTACGTTTCACAGAAGCTAACGGCCCGGGTGGAAAGCCAGGCAGGGTGGTTATGTATGGAGATTTTTCTGTTCCATGCGGGGGAACGCACGTGGCAAACCTTGGCGCGATAGGAAAGCTAACGATACGAAGCATAAAACCAAAGAGCGGCAAGATCCGCGTGGGATATGAGATCGGGGACTAAAAAGAGAAGAAGTTTATATAACGATATAAATATATTGACACACGATAAATCTTAAACTAAGATATGCGTATTACCTACTGTATTGGAATTACGCATGAAAAGAAGCTCAACGCTATTTCTTCAGGTAGTTATTGTGCTCGTCGGCATTGCTGCCCTCGCTCTTTTGCTTTGGGAACCTCATGTCGAAGGCGTAAACGCCAGTGCCACCACGCTCTACGAGATCTATTTCGATGATCCCTTCTTGGCGTTGGTATACGTAGGATCCATCCCATTCTTTTTCGCACTGCATAAGGCATTCAAAGTACTGGGGTACGTCAGAGAGAATAAGGTATTTTCGCAAGAGGTAGTGAATGCTTTGCGAACCATAAAATACTGTGCTCTCGCTATAATTGGTTTTGTTGCGGCAGAAGAAGTTTCCATTATGTTGAATCACGGCACCGATGACGCCGCGGGCGGGGTTTTTATGGGCGTCCTCATCACCTTTGGTTCGATTATTGTTGCTGCTGCAGCGGCTATGTTTGAACGAGTTTTGCAGAATGCCGTGGATATAAAGTCAGAAAACGACTTAACGATATAAATGGTATGGCAATCATCATTAATATTGACGTCATGCTGGCGAAGCGGAAAATGAGCGTTACTAAACTTGCCGACAAAGTCGGTATTACCATGGCCAATATTTCTGTACTGAAAAACGGTAAGGCGAAGGCTATTCGAGTCTCAACACTGGAGGCAATCTGCGCGGCTTTGGAGTGCCAGCCGGGAGATATTTTGGAGTATCGGGGTTGAAATCGAGTGTTTCTGAAGATATAAAGTTTTGACGGAAGCTATTGGACGAAGTTCGAGTATTTCTCGAACGAGACTGCTAATGAAAACAAGAACTGCTGGCGTACGCGCGGCGGTATGTGGAAACTCCACGAATCTAGTACGCTCCGAGAACTAGCGGTGCGCTCCCAGCCCACGGGCGGAAGATACCGCCCGCCGCACGCCATCCACAGTGCCTTTGCTGATCCTGAAGTTTTCGCGGGGGTTGCGGGGTGAATGGTGGAAAAGGCCTGTGGAATGGCGATGCGGTCCCCACAGATACGCCCCTCCCAGTAAATAGCACTGCTAGCATATCACGTCTGTGGTTGGTTTGTGTATGTGCTGCTTCCTGCTCGGGGCGTATCTGTGGGGAAGGCGGGAGACGCACAGAAATACGTATTCTCGTGTGGTCACGAGAATACAACATCGTCACCCCTGCCCTGATTCCCTTCCCCTCCTACCCCTTTCCTCAGGGCAGGGGTGGCAGCAATTTAGTTCTGTGCTTGGCCCACCCGCCCTCCGCGCACAACGGGGTTGAGTTAGTAGCGGGCTTCGCCCGCTACTAACTCAAAAGGCTCCCCGGGGAGTGCGGGGAGGAAGCGGGGTGAGACGCTACGCGGCTCAATTCCCGTAGCGGTATTTCTTTATCATAACTATCAAGACGTATACACCTGAAAAAACTAGAAAAAGCGGCATGAGAAAATCGTCGACAAATGTTAGGTATACACTTCGTCCAGTATCAAAGTAATGAATCGTAATTGTATCTCCCACCGAAGGTGTTTGGGGATCATACTTAACGATGAACGCCTCGCCCATTTTTTCCACTCCCGCAGAATCATGAAAGCTGTATAAAATAGTTCTTCCGCTAGTAGGACTAAAAGTTCTACTAGTCACCACGGCAGTTGTGGCGTGGGCATTCCAAAGTGTTCGAAAAGTATCCCGCACCAACCAAAGTCCGCCAAGTATCAGCAGCAATATAATCGGCCAAATTAAAACATGTATTGTTACTCGTTCTGCCAAGGTGTCAGTTTTTGATTGCATGCCTTTATTTGTGTCATGAGCAACAAAATATAGTTAGCCGAAAAAATCTTCGAAGTGATTCCAAAGACTAAACAGGGTTAGCACAACAAAAAATAATAAAAATAAATACAGCCCTCTATTGGATCTTCCCATAAACACAATACTACCATATAGACATGATTAATTTAGGCCAATTTGAAGGTAAAAACTTGATCAAGTTCACATTGATATGTTCATGAGTGTTGTTACCACCACGCTTTTGAGATATAATTGAAGCAATATTCTTAAATCACCTTACTTAAAATGTTTTGCCCTAATTGCGGTAAGCAAATAGAATCACCGGATATAAAATTTTGTCCCACCTGCGGGGCAGGAATGATAGGGACACAGTCTTCGTTGCAAAAAGCTGATGTACCAAAACTAAACATTCCCCCGATAACACAGCAAAAGAAACGCAGACCAATACTTTTTATATTTATTATTCTCGTTGTTCTTGCGGTTGCAGCCACAATAATTCAAGGCTTCTTTAACTCACGAACCAATCAAACATCAACGAACCAAAGCAATCCGAGTTCACCCAGTGATGAAAAAGTCATAACTGTTGAAGGGTACATTAAGGAACTAAAAACCCTCAACACATTTCCAGTAAGGATGAACGATTTTACTGTAATGACTGACGTAACAGCAGAACCAAATGCAATTAGGTATCACTATGTTTTTTCCGGTTTTGATGCAAGTACAGTTACTCCGGAAGAAGTGAAATCAAACTTTCTTTCAAAGATCGGAAGAGCACACGTC
>CAYJBK010000100.1:0-4779 GCA_964368365.1 uncultured Candidatus Saccharibacteria bacterium | reverse complement strand
TACTAAATACTTGAGTTCAATCGGTCGATCTAGTGCGAGATAATTTCGTATGACCGAATTCATGTATGAATTCTTCAAGCGGAAGGCGCGGATTTCAGCTGGAGAATCGGAGAAGGGTTGGGTCGTCTTTGATTTCCTGCAATCAGGATCCTTGAACTTCCCGCCGTGCTTGGGGCATAGAGTTAAGGCGTCGTGCTGATGCTGATGGATTCCATGGGCGTTGCCGCTTCGGATGCTATCGAGTATCGCTCGGTAATCCGGAGCAAGCTCGGCTAGCACCGCATCGTCCATTTCCCATAAGAAAACATATCTGACCACGTATTCTGACCTGAGCTTCGAACGGTCGTGGATGTACCAGATGAATAGTATTCGACGGTTCTTCTTATAGAGCGACGATTCCTCTATCCCATTACTCAAATGCTCCTTCTGATAATTAATTATGTTCAGCGACAACGGCTCCTTCACCCTTAGCTTACCGTCCGCCCCCATGGTAAGAGGGCTCGTCTTGATTTCTACCTGTAGATGCTCGATATCGGCTCCGGCGACATTGTTCTTACCTATGCCGAAATACCCCTCTTCTATCAAATGCCCCACTCCCGCCTTACTGCTCACTCGTGTTACTGAATCGCTGTTCCTTATCCAGTCGGAGATTTCGGCGAGCGTCTTCCCCTCCAGGTCCAGCCGTGCACGCTTTTCCAGCTCTTCAGCCGATTTTATCTTGCTTATGTCAAGAATAGCCATTGGTCCGTATTATAGGGCCATTTCATAAAATAATTAACTTTTCTTCAGCTTTTCTTTATAAATACCAGCTTGATCAATATATGGGCACATGTTAGGATCCATATACTTGGATATGAGCCGACCAGAAACGAAAAAAAAGTCCCTGCGTGTCGTCGAACTCTTCGCTGGTGTGGGAGGCTTCCATATCGGCTTGTCGGGCCAATCGGGTCGCGAGAAGGATGATTACGAGGTGGTCTGGTTCAATCAATGGGAACCCGGCACGAAGAAGCAGCATGCGCATGAGGTGTACGCGTCGAAATTCCCTACCCCAAAAGAGAGTAGGCACACGAACACCGATATCGCCGAAGTGGTCCGTCTCGCAAAGGCCGGAGAGTTCAAGATACCCGACCACGATGTCCTGGTGGGCGGCTTCCCTTGCCAGGACTACTCGGTAGCCCGCACTCTGAGCCAGGCAGCGGGCATCGGTGGGAAGAAAGGCGTTCTGTGGTGGAGCATACGCGACATCCTTGAACTCAAGGCAAAGGAAGGCAAACCTGTCCCATACGTGTTCCTCGAGAACGTGGACCGTCTCCTGAAATCGCCGGCGACGCAGCGCGGCCGCGATTTCGCCATCATGCTTGCGACGCTTTCGGACCTCGGCTACAGCGTCGAGTGGCGAGTCATCAACGCTGCCGACTATGGGATGCCGCAGCGCCGTCGTCGCATATTCATAGTTGCCTACCATTCATCCACTAATCTGGCCAAGCGCATGGATAAGATGGAGCCAGCCGAGCTGGTGACCCGCACCGGCGTCATCGTGAAGGCGTTCCCCGTGAGCGAGGAGCCGGATACCGTCTATCCCGCAGGACGTATCGATGGCGAATACCATGAGATAACGAAGCACTTCAATACAGAGCGCCCGACAGTCTCCCCCTTCGGCAATTCAGGTGTTATGCGTAAGCGGGTATTCCATGCATTCAAGATCGTCCCAGAATACGACGGGGAACGGGATACGCTCGCGAAGATATTGGAACCTGACTCGAGCATCCCCGAGCAGTACTACATCGATGAATCAAGCTTGGAACGTTGGGAGTATCTCAAGGGTGGCAAGAGCGAGCCGCGATCGGTCGGAACGGCGCGCGAATTCGTGTACAAGGAAGGCCCCATGGTCTTCCCGGACCCGCTTGAGAAACCATCGCGTACCATCGTCACCGGCGAGGGCGGCCCGACTCCTTCCCGCTTCAAGCATGTAGTGAAGACAAAGAAGGGACTGCGTCGCCTCACCCCACTCGAGCTGGAACGGCTCTGTATGTTCCCGGATAACCATACATACATAGAGGGTATGAGCGATATACGCAGGGCCTTCTTCATGGGCAATGCGCTCGTCGTGGGAGTAATCGAGCGTATAGGCAAATCGCTCGCGGCCGAGCATTCGACGGGACCCGTCACGCCCGTAAAGCGTTCAGGACACGTCTCGGCAGCTCCTCCTTCTTCAGCTCGTGCTCCCAGATAACCAGGACCTTCCAGCCGGCCTTCCGGAGCTCCTTCTCCTTCCTAGCATCCCGTTCGACGTTCGCTCGCAGTTTGGGCATCCAATATGACCGATTCGATTTAGGGAACCGCTTAGTGCATTTCGGGCACCTATGCCAAAAGCAACCGTGCACGAATATCGCTATTTTCCTCCTCTGGAACGCGATGTCCGGACGGCCAGGCACGGCCTTAGGATGAAGTCGGTATCCGATAAGTCCCTCCATTCGGAGTAGACGTCGGACTAACAGCTCCGGCTTCGTATTCTTCCCTCTCACCGCACTCATAACCCGCGACCTTGTTTCGGATTGAGGAACCGGCGATCTATCGTCCCTTTTATACTGTGTACCGGATGTCATCTAGCCATTCTAGCTAAACAAGTAGATTCAATGCCGCTTATTTTATGACATGGATGTGAATTATTTACCCGCTATCAAAATAAGCTTGATAACGTTTTGTGCATAGCCATCATCTTTAATGTCACCTGGTATGAATCTAATGTCAGCATGCGACATATTTAAAAGTGATTTGGCGTGATACATCCCCAATCCTCTGCCATCTCGTTTGAGTTCACGTGCAAAATGGCCTGAGTAACCTCGTTCGAAAATCTTTTCTGCCTCTTCCTTAAGAACGCCAAGACTCATCGTACTTATATCGATGAACAAATGATCTCTGTCCTTCGAATAGTGAATGTCGATATACGATCCTTCTTTTACGTACTTTTTTAAATTATGGAGTATCGGTATAAGGCCTCCAACGAAAGTCTCATAATCTAATTCGGCTGAGTCCTCACAAATACCATTCCGAATTTTCACTTGAACATCATCAAAGAGGGGGTAATAGAGATACAAAAGACTTTGAATAATTGGATGGAGGCGTTCCATTCGGATCCTCGTTTGTATGTACTCACCGTTAAGCAGACGTATAAATTTAAACTCCGCATTCATTATTTTATTATTACGAATGGTGTTAATTACTAATCGCGCGAATCCGTCTAAATCATTTTCGATGAGCTTCTTAAGGTCATCGAGCTTTTCGTGAAAATCCCGGGATAAGTTCTCCTCGGGTACCATCAAGGAGAAAAGTTGAGCTGTATTTGCATGTAGCCCAGGCAAATCATGTAGCACATCAGCTAGAATCTCTTTCCTGGCATCCGCGATTGCTACAGCCGCCGCTTTAAAAAACACTATATTCTCATCGAAAAGTCGCGTACTTTTCCTAAGAGCATCCATATTACTAACAGCGGCGAAAATGTACTCAGGACCTGTTTCTCGATAGTAACGTCGCTGTATAGCCTCTATTTCTACAATCCCTTTCCCGGGAGATAGGTTTATAAGTGCATCCTCCAATACGCTATTATCGAAATTCTTGAAAAAGACATGACCTCTCTTGTCCGCGACAAGATATAGCAAAGCGTCTTCGCTCTTAGTGCTTTCTGACATCTTCTATATAAGCAATAAAAGATCTTGGTTCCGCTTCTTTTAACAGACGTCCGTGGACTCGAGCAAGTACCGGATGAGTGAAATCATGCTTGGATTCGGAAGAATAGAGAATCACTTTCTTTTCTGGGTATTTATCAAGTATCATTTCGGCAATACCCAGACCTTCATATTGTGGCGTCAAATACTTTCCTACACCTCGTATGTCTACGAAAACAATATCTGCCATCTGCAGTGTCGGATCTTCTATCGTTTTAAGATCGGGAATCGCTGTGCAGTTTATCCAGGGATACTTCTTCTTATCGCCTAATATTTTTACTATCGGGTAATCAGTGTACTGATCATCTATGATAAGCACACTCACCATGCCCGGAGGTGCTACTGTCGGAGTTGAGCGTTGCGACAAACTGTCAGAACTCTTTCCATTCGTTAATTTCCGAACAATTGCCCTTACTGTTTCATCTATGAGGCTATGGAATATAACACCGAGGACGACAATGAACAATATCCCAGCTGCTAGAAAGGGGTGAGAAACAATGAGGTTAAGAAAACCCGTGTAGTCAGCTGGCGTATTTGGTTCGGGAATCATTGATGAGATTGACTATGCGAAAAACTGTACCAATTTAACTACAGCTGAGCAACCAGCTGTCCACTCCTGTATAAGTGAAGCAGAAGTGCCTTAGATACTAGGCGCGGGAAGGCCACCGGAGGAGACGTACAATCGTACGGCGGATGAGGCGGGAGGGACCCGTAACGACGTAGATGAGGTGCTTTTGCGAGAGCGAGTGGAAGACCGGACTCCGAAAGCGCCGCTGGCACTACTAGTTAAAAGCCCCTCAATGAGGGGCTTTTAACTAGTAGCTCTTGAGTCGGCGACTCTTTTCGTGAGTCCGGATCTTCTCGAGCGCCTTCGCCTCAATCTGCCGGATGCGCTCGCGCGTCACCCCGAACTCCTTCCCCACCTCCTCAAGCGTGTGATACACCCCATCAAGCAGTCCATGACGCATCTCAAGAATCTTGCGTTCCTTCGGGGAGAGGTCCTCAAGGATATCTCGTACCTGCTCACCAAGAATGCGTTCCGATGATTCCTGCA
>CAYJBK010000099.1:0-4839 GCA_964368365.1 uncultured Candidatus Saccharibacteria bacterium | reverse complement strand
AGACTCAGCGGCTTCGGCAATATGAAAATCACCAGCGCGGGGTTCAATGCGAACAGTACGATTCCCAAAAAATATACGTGCGAGGGGGATGAGGTGAGCCCACCGCTTCATGTATGGGATCCGCCAGAGGATACAAAGAGTCTCGCTCTTATCGTCGAAGACCCAGATGCACCGAGCGGCGACTTTGTGCACTGGCTTCTCTGGAACATCGACGCCTCAATCCGTGAGATCAAGGAGGGATCAGTAATCGATGGCGCCGCAGAAGGCGCAAACGACGCAAACATACTCGGCTGGACAGGACCCTGCCCGCCTGAGGGTACGCATCGGTATGAGTTCAATCTCTACGCACTCGACAAAATTCTTGAGCTTCCAGAAGGGGGAACTAAGGAAGAGCTCCGGAATGAGATTGTGGGCCACATCCTAGAGCAAGCCACGCTTGTGGGACTCTACGAGAAAAGCTCCTAGGTGTATACTTTAAACATGAAAACATGCATAACATGCGGCATGCCGCTCGAGGGGAACCACGCGGGTGATTTTGCGTTTGAAGCGCCAGAGGGACCAGTGTGCGTATACGATTCGAAGGACGGCGTAATTAAAAGCATCGAGGAAGTCTTTGGAGGCGGAGTGAATTTCTTTTCACAAACGACCACAGGAGGCGACCGTGCGCTTGCCGAGCGGCTTACTCGGAGAAACATGAAGACGCTCCCCTACTGGCAAGAGCACCCCGGCCCGGTCCTTGACGGCCCAACCGCAACAGACGAAGAACATGCCGATGCAATGGCTAAGCTATAGACAAAACGAAATATGTGCTACGCTATAGCAATTTAGAGGATATAAATCGAAACAATAACCATGGCAGCAAAAGCAACATCAGCATTCATGAAACCGATGACGATCAGCGATGATCTCGCGGCTGTAGTCGGCAAGGGCCCAATGCCCCGCTCAGAGGTCGTAAAAGGCCTCTGGGTATACATCAAGAAGCACAAGCTTCAGGATGAAAAGAATAAGAGAAACATCAATGCAGACGAGCATTTGAAGAAAGTGTTCGGAGGCAAAGGAACAGTAAGCATGTTTGAGATGACGAAGCTCGTTTCAAAGCACCTTTCGTAATTTTCAGGCGAGTTCGTGAATTATGAAAAACAGCTCCTGGAGCTGTTTTTTGTTTTCAAGTAGAATACTGATTATCACGATGACAAAGAATATCAACATCGGCGTGAACGTATTTGTTGTGCGCCAAGAAAAGCTGCTTTTAGGAAAACGAAAAAACTGCTTTGGTGCGGGAGAATGGGGTCTGCCTGGAGGACACATGGAGTTCAACGAATCGTTTAGCGAAACTGCTGCGCGCGAGCTGAAAGAAGAAACAGGGATGATCGCTAAGGATTTTACTTTTTCAAACATCGTCAGCCAGACTCATCGGGAGGCCGGGCACTACATCCAAATTGGTATGATCCCAGGATCAGCAGAAGGCGAACCAGAAAATCTTGAGCCCCATACCTGCGAAAAGTGGGAGTGGTTCCCGCTTGATTCGATTCCAGAAAATGTCTTCAGTGCACATAGGAAACAAATTCGACTTTTTAAAGAGGGCGTACCACTCAGCGAAGAATAGAATATGAAGCTATTGCTTACATCTGGGGGGATCTCAAACGACTCGATCGCCCAAGCACTTTTAGTGCTTATCGGAAAACCAGCGAATGAAACCGGTGTTGCATTCATACCCACAGCAGCGAACGTCGAATCTGGCGATAAACGATGGCTGATCAAAGACATCACCCGTCTCGTGGATCTAGGTTTTAAGCCTGTAGACATCGTTGATATTTCCGCACTAGAAAAAAGTTCTTGGCTACCGCGGCTTGAAGCAGCCGAAGTACTTTTCTTCAGCGGCGGCAATACCTTCCATCTTTTGCACTGGATACAGAAATCGGGTCTTAGAGAGCTGCTACCCGAACTTCTTAAAACTCGAATCTGGGTCGGGAGTAGCGCGGGAAGCATGGTGGTATGTCCCACACTCGATCTCTCGACATCACAGAACCTATATCAAGAAGATATGGATAAAACGACCGACGAGGGTGCACTTGGGTTAGTGGACCTGTATATTCTTCCCCATCTCAATTCCCCTCATTTTCCCAAAGCTACCGCGGAACGGATAGAAACCGAAACAGCCCATCTCGGAAAGCCTATTTACGGTCTTGATGATATGTCTGCGGTCAAAGTGGATGGAGATACCATTACCATGGTCAGCGAAGGAAAATACGTACTTAAGAAGTAGCGGCCTCACCCTGAGTTGATTTGCGGGCACCGCGGCGCACTTCTACCGCATCGGTCTCTTTGACCTTGTCGCCTAAAACAGCTTTCTTGCCATTTATATAGACTGACCCTGCCTTAATGAGAAGATCTGCGCCGCGGCGGGTTGAGAGCGATTGGCGAGCAAGAAATCGATTTATACGCATAGGAAAAAGCACCGACGACGGGATTGGCGACGGACCCTTCTGTTTTATTGACTCAGGCTGCCTTTGAGGTTTTGGACGGAATGTTGACACCCGCCAACTCTATCATTCTAATATCAAAATAGCTACACCACGTACTTACCTTTCCCAAAGATAGGTACACCGTTCGCAAAGACCCGATCCGCTACGGGAAAAAGATCCACGTGGAATTTTGTTTTAGACGTGGCAATCCCTTCTTTCTTAAAAACACTGTGTTTCTCGCCCAAGGAAAGATGCATACCATGGATTCGCTCGAATGCGGTGATGTCTTGAAGATATCGTTCACGTGTAATGGCGCGATTTAACCCAAACCCAATCTCACGAATAAGTAGACGTTCATATGAGCGTATAACTTCCACAATATCAATGAAGGTTTGCGGTGTATTCTCTGCCCAGCCGCAAACAATGCCTTCCTGCACATCCACCCGGAATGGTGCATGCATGTTCACCAGAAAGTCAGCACCTGCGTACGCATAGATCATGAACGAGCCATTCATCGTGGAAAAAACTTTGCTTTCTGTGAAAACTTCGCCGATCGGAAATGTGCCGCCAATGTTTTCCATCTCGCGATAATCACCAATGTTCAGCTTGGGAGATTCAAGCCCGCCCGTGACAGTAAGCACCGCCCCTCCCGCCTCAATACGCAGCGTTTCAGCTTCCTTAAGCCTCGCTGCTAGCTTCGGGCCGACGGTACGATACCAGGTGCCATCGTATTCCAAGGCATTGATGTAGACATCCCACACATCCTCAGTATTTCGAGCAAGATGCACATGCTCAATCACCTTGAGCTTTAGTTCAAAAAGCCGCAATCGGATCCGAAACTCATTGAGTCGGAAATTGTCAGATTGAATAAGCACCACAAGATCTCGTGGCCGGAGCGCATCGAATGCAGCAATGATATCTTCTTTTGGTGTGGTATCGAAGTCGATGAAACGAGCATCTGGCAATGCCGTCCGATATGCTTCAACTAATATACGGGTGAGTCCTGACTTCGTATCGAATACCACGAGTGCAGTTTCTTCCTGCGTATACTCGATCGACTGGGCAAGAATATCCTGTATATTCTTTGTGGCCCTTTTGACAAGCTCTTGGTTCATTCCGTGTAGTGTACACTAACAAAACCCCGCTGTAACGCGGGGTTTTGTGTAAGCCTGTGAGGAGTGACTACTCTGAACTTACATCTCGAACGACGGTGGCATCCACAGTATTGTCCGAGTTTACTGACCCGTAGACGCGAACCTTGTCGCCTGCCGTAATCGAGGTGAACGCAAGCTTGAGCCAACGGTTATTGAGGACACTCGTATCAGTTGAGACTCGCACCGTGTAGTCTACTCCCCCCGCAGTAAGAACGAACGTTGCCGGAAGCGATACGGCGCTGAGAGCCGTTTTAGCTTTTCCTTCGAGAGTCGTCCGGAAAGGAATTTTTGAGGACCAATCCTTCACGGTGTCGGCCTTTACTGTAAACGGTGACGCAACCGTCGTAACAAGTGCTCCCTGAAAGCTAATGACATCTCCCACTGAGATCTCGGAGAGAGGTGACGTTCCGCCATGGCGGCCGACAAAACGCGTTGATGCATCGGTCGTGATAGTCCAGGTAAGTGTTGCGGAGTCCCAGCCACTTGTTGCCGTGATCGTTGATCCCGTGACTGCCGTGACCTTCGCACCACGAACGAGCGTCTTTCCATTACTTGTAATATGGACTTCGAATGATGAGCCCATTAACTTCGCCTCCTTCTCCTGACGCAATTCATGCTTATCGTCGTGCTTTTTATCATTCTCGGCGAGCACTGGTACCGCATACGACCCGAGAAGCAGCGAGAGGACAAGCGCAAGACTGAGGTATATTTTTTTATTCATTGTTTTGGTGAGTAAAAAGATTAGTAAGAACTCAATATGCTATACTCGGCTATCCTAGAGGAGAGACGCGGGTACCTGCTCGCTCTTACACATATCCATGATACAGACCATCCACGAATTTTATCGCGACGCACGACCCTATACAGAACTCGTTAATAGGTTCGTAGAAAAGACAGGCCTTGTGGGTGCAGCACAGGCGGATCATATCTGCTACAAGTGCGGCTCGAAGGAATCGTTTGAATCTCAGAGAGCTCTCCTGGAACCTGAGAGTGAGTATGTATATCAGTCTTACATATCAGGAAGGCGGATAGCCTGCATACGTCTCAAACGACCCATTGAAACATCCCTGGGAACCATTCATCTTTTAGAACTTTCTGACCAGAAGCGAGATGGCTCACAGCGCGACGGCTTTGACCACATTGAAGCGTACGCCCGACGCGGATCATATGAAGAGATGGTGGCGAAACTGCCGGAAATCAACTTTTCCCAGATCGTCGCC
>CAYJBK010000098.1:0-4929 GCA_964368365.1 uncultured Candidatus Saccharibacteria bacterium | reverse complement strand
GGTGGGCATATGGAATACATGGAATCTTTCGATTCTTGTGAGCGAAGAGAGGCGAGAGAGGAAGCTGGCATAGAGATCGAAAATATTCAGTTCGTATTCCTCTCGAATATAAAGGAGTACGCACCCCGTCATTACGTACATATCGGCCTCAAGGCAGAGTGGAAATCCGGCGAGCCGCAGAATCTTGAGCTGGAAAAGTGTGAAGGATGGGGCTGGTACGATATCGACGATCTGCCGCAACCGATCTTCTACGGTTCAGCGCTTACTCTCGAGGCGTACAAAAATGAAATAAATTTTAAGGACACTGAATTCTAACGTGAGGTTGAGTGTAGGCACATCGGTGTCTAGTGAAGAAGACTTCACTAGACACCGATTTCGGAATACATAGAATGGGAAATATGAATAAGGAGATACACGATATTCAGGCCAGTGTGCTTAGGCGGCTGCTCCTCTCAGAGTCGATGCGTTTTTCTGATTTGCAGCCTGACGGTATTTCATCGGATCAATTCACCTTTCATCTTAAAAAGCTGGCGGAAGTTGGTATTATTCAAAAAAATGAAGACGGAACGTATCGCCTCACTGCTTCCGGTAAGGAGTATGCGAACCGATTTGACATAGACTCTGGATCTGCCAAGACAGAAAAACAGGCAAAGCTCAGTGTGCTCGTGATGGCGGTGAACGAAGAGAACGGAGTCAAAAAATATGTTATGCAGCAGCGCCTAAAGCAGCCCTACTTTGGATTTCGCGGATTTGTGACTGGGAAAATTAAAATGGGAGAATCGGTTCTTGAGACAGCGGCTCGAGAGCTGAAAGAGGAGACGGGTCTTTCTGGGGAGCTCGAACAAAAAGCTATTTATCATGAGCGCATCTATTCTTCCGCCGGAGAGCTTCTCGAAGATAAATACTTCTTTGTGTGCGTTGCTACCGATGTGAAGGGTGATCTCGTTCAAGATTTTGAAGGGGGAAGGAATGAGTGGGTTTTCGAAAAAGATATTATGAGTGGTTCCAACTTTTATGATATCGGTGATCTTCTTGCGCTCGTGAAGCACGACGGGCCACTGTTCTCGGAAAAATCATACACGGTAGAGAAATACTAATTTCTAAAATGAAAACCGCATCGAGTTCGTCCTTGGCCGGTGGCCTTGTAGGGAAACTCGATGCGGTCGGGACCGTATGGCGCTGCCTTACGGCAGGGTGAGGAGCGCGACTTCAGTGTCGGGGATTCGCAGGCCCACGAAGGTGATCGGCGTCACTGTGCCCGTGAGGCACGCGTACGCCTTGAAGCCACGTCCGGACACCATCTCGGTCTTGTCGATGACGAAGTCGACTCTGATGCTCTTACCGACACAGAACACTCCCATCCTGGAGCTCTTGTCCACGCCGATGCAGGCCATGAGCCTTCCGTCCAATGCAGCGAGAGCGGGGATCTCCGCGGGTGTGAGCTCGTCCACGTAGTAAACGAGCGGAAACTTCCCGAGGAACTTTCGTCTCTTTTCGGCCGTTTTGTCGCCGCCTTGGGTTTCCTCGGCGTTCTCGGTTGTCATCTGTTCGATCCTCCGGATCTTAGGGGGCCTAGCGAATTGCAGCCCGCCTCCGCTCTAGTTTTTACGCGTGAATACTTCCCGAGTCAATTATTTTGAGCCAGTGTGACAGGGTTTTTTCTTTGCTTACAAAAAGTGATGTCCCACCCAGTGCCCCAAAGATCTCGCATGTCGGTTTTGAATTATCGATAAGGATGCTGCCGGCGATGGGAGAATTCTGCCTCGCGAGAACGTCAATAAAAAGTTTTCCTCCCGCATGATTCTTGGAGCGCTTTTCGTAATAGGAGTTTATGATTGCATCGAAATAATCGCCTAGTTTTAAAGAGGGAACAGTGAATCGTGAAAAGCAATCCATGTTGTCTGTCATGAGGACTGTGCTGTATCTGCTTCGGAGTAAGGAGATCTTTTCTAGTGCGGATCTCTCGATTCGCATGGTCTCGCAGTCTTGGACAAAGAGTTTAAAGAGCGGCTCGTGCGAGATTCCGAGTTGGTCGGCGATATGGACGTTTATTTCCTCGGCCGTATATTTACCAAGCATCCAGCGATACACCATCTCGCTTTTGCTAAGAAAGAGATATGACTGGATCTTTTTGAAAGTTTCCGGATCGGCGCTTCGCCAAAAACGATCAAAGCAGAGCGTTCCGTCAAAGTCGATGAAGAGTACAGGTTTCACTTACAAAAATTAGCTTTGCCTATCTTTTGGAATGTCGTAGCCTAGGTGAGTATATGCTCGGTCGGTGATGACTCTGCCTCGGGGTGTGCGCTCTATCATGCCGAGCTGCATGAGGTATGGCTCGTGGACCTCTTCGATCGTTGCCTCTTCTTCGGAGATCGCTGCGGCTATGGTGCCGAGGCCCACCGGCCCTCCGTTGAATTTGGTAATAACGATATCAAGAACGCGGCGGTCGCCGGAGGTCATGCCTATCTCGTCGATCTCAAGAAGTGCGAGCGCCTTTCTCACTGCCTCCCGGTCGAGCGACACGCCGGTGACCTGTGCATAGTCGCGGCAGCGCTTCAGATAATGGTTCGCGATACGCGGGGTAGAACGCGCGCGGGAGGCTATCTCGTGCGCGCCCTCATCGTCTATCGAAATACCCAATATCTCTGCAGAGCGTTTTAAGATGCGTGCCAATTCTTCTGTGGAATAGAATTCAAGACGGAAGGTGCCGCCGCCAAACCGAGACCGGAGCGGAGAGGAGAGCGCTGCGATGCGCGTCGTGGCCGCGATCAAAGTAAAGGGCGGTAGCTCAAGCTGAATTGTCCGTGCGCTCGGACCCTTGCCGATGATGATATTCAAAGAGCCGGACTCCATAGCAGGGTAGAGTACCTCCTCGATCTGCTTATTCAGCCGGTGAATCTCGTCGATAAAGAGTACGTCGCCTGCGGAAAGATTGGTGAGAATGGACGCAATGTCCCCGACTTTTTCAACGGCGGGGCCCGACGTTGATTTGAGTTGTGAATCCATCTCACGCGCCACGAGATGCGCGAGTGTGGTCTTTCCTAAGCCCGGTGGGCCATAGAAAAGAAGATGCTCCGCAGGGTGTCCGCGCTCTTTTGCGGCGCGAAGAAGTATTTGGAGATTCTTTTTTATGCTTTCTTGGCCGACATATTCCCCCCATGCTGCTGGGCGGAGTGTGGAGTCAAGAAACCGGTCGTCGCTTTTTGCCGATATCTCGTTGGGTGGGGTGTGTGGAGGGGTGCTTGACATTTGGATTAAATGATGCTAGCATACTCTTGAAGTTCCATAACTTCGTCTCGTTCTCCATCACGTACGTTCTCGGATTCACACGATCCAGAATACTAATCTCTAAGCAATCGAGCATTTGCTCGTCTGGTTTTTCACTAAGGGCGTCCTTGTTATCCGCTTGACGGAAGGTGCTCGGACGTTCCTTCAGGAATTACTTCGCCTTCTGGTATACCCATACACTGAGGTTTTGCTTAGAGATTACTGTCCTTGATCTCGCTCGAAGCGTCGGAAATCTCGATCACACGCAGGAGCTCTGGAATATCCGTTATTCCCTGCACTACTTTGATTATACCATCTTGTTCCATAGTTAAAATTCCCTGCGGCTCGGCCGCCTTTTTTATTTCACGCTCGTAGGGATTGCTGTTAATTGCGTCGACTACCGCCGGGTCCATCTTTATTGCCTCAAAGACTCCCACGCGACCTTTGTATCCCACGTTGTTACACGCCGCGCAGCCGGCGGGATGCCAGAGGGTGCCGAGCGTGGGGCGGGGGATGGGGGAGGCGGCGGGGATCGTTGCGAGGACACGTTCGATGAGCGCTTTTTCTTTGTCTGTTGGCGGAGCTTCCTTTTTACAGGTTGGACAGAGCTTGCGAACAAGGCGCTGCGCGATGGTGAGCGTGAGCGCAGAGGGGATGATGCGGCTGTCGACACCAAGATCAATGAGGCGGGGGATGGCACCTGCCGCGTTATTCGTGTGGAGCGTGGAGAAGACGAGATGTCCGGTCAGCGCAGAGTTTATGGCGATCTCGGCTGTCTCACGATCACGAATTTCACCCACCATGATGATGTCAGGGTCCTGCCTCAAAGCCGAGCGGAGCCCTTCGAGGAAGGTGTACCCGCTTTTTTCGTTGGTTTGTGTCTGTGAGATACCTTTGAGGTGGTAATCGAGGGGATCTTCTATTGTGATGATCTTCGAGCCAGCCGGGTTTTCTGTGCGGAGTAAGGCGTAGAGCGTCGTCGTTTTTCCAGACCCTGTGGGACCGGTAACGAGGATCAGGCCATTTGGCTTGGCGAGCTCTTCTTCGAAGACTTTGAGAAGGTGCGGCTCGATGCCCATCTCGCCCAGAGGAACAGCGATCGCCTTAGGATTCAGAACGCGCATCACGATGGACTCGCCATAGGCGCCGGGAATGACGGACGTACGAATCTCGATCTGCTGGTCGCCGATTTTTATGGTGTATCGTCCGTCCTGCGAGCCTTCTTTTAGGTTGAGCTTCAGTCCGGAAATGAGCTTAATGCGTGAGAGAATCAGCTTGTACGCGTTTGATTTTATCTCGATCACGTCCTGGAGCACACCGTCCATGCGGAAACGGAGGCGAACAGTCGCTTCTTCTGGCTCGAAGTGAATGTCAGAAGAATCGATGGCGAGCGCACCGGCAAGTACAATCTCCAGGATCTTCGATGCACCGTGCGCGTGGCTTTTGTCGAGCGCTTCCTCGATGAATTTTTTAAGATCACCCAGCCCCTTTACGTGTTCCAAGAAATAGGTGAGATGCTCCTGGGAGACATCGATGAGCCCTGCTTCTGAGGTGCGTGCTGCAGAGATCTCCGCGTACCGTTCCCAGGCACGCTCGACGCTATGCTTAGACCCAAGATAGAGTGTGAAGCTATAGCCATCTCGTTTGAATTCCTCGAGTAGC